>NZ_SCOH01000021.1 GCF_005503445.1 Chitinivorax sp. B
CCCTCTAAAAACGCCCTTAGCTCAAACCTAAGGGCGTTTACTCTTCTACAACCAGTCAAAACAAAATCCACTCAAAAACACCTCTTCGAAAGCTGCAAACGTTGCCTCCGGACCAAGGAGGCATGGGGCCAGCTATACCACTAGATCAAACAACTACACCTCAACACCACCTTAAGATCAGGCTAGCTGTTTAGTCCCTTGGTGTGCTGGGTTGGGTTGATCTTGAAACGTTCAGGCTCATTTGCCCAGATTTTGCAAACGTATTCGTAGGGGGTGAGCCCCTAAAGAGTTCTCAGTCGGCAGGTAAAGTTGTAGGCCATCAAGAAGGTTTGCAAATGGTTTTTCAGCAGGTCATGCGATTGATATAATGCTTGACCATTGCCTCCTTGATCGTGCATTTCATGCGTTCCACCTGTCCATTGGTCCATGGATGGCAGACTTGGGTGAGCCGATGTTCAATACGAAGTGCGTTGCAAATCCGGTCAAAGGGAATATCCCAATACGCTTCCATCCTCTGGCGTTTTGCAAACTAGATGCCGTTATCAGTCAGGATTGTGTGAATGGTGTAAGGCATGGCCGCGATCAGATTGTCGAGGAACGCTTTCGCGATCACCCGTGTGGCCTTGGGATGAAGTTCTGCATAGGCAAACTTTGACGTCCGATCAATCGCCACGACTAGATACGGCCGACCTTCATCGGTGTGAGCTTCGGCAATATCGATATGGAAGTAGCCAATGGGGTAGACCTTGAATTTCTGCTGCGTGGGCTTATCTCTGGCGGCAAGCGGGAAATGCCATGCCGTTGCAAACACCGATGCAGCGAGGAGCGAGTCAGATGCGGAAAGCTGGGCTGCAATGCATACAAGCAGTCGTCCAGAGGAAGTAGCATGTATTTGCGAAAGGAGACCATGGCGGCCTCTTCCTCCGGCGTCAGGGCCGTTGAGCGAACCTCCTGCAGTCCCATCCGGGCATCGTGTGCAAAGTCCCGCTGACGCCATTCGGCAACCGTCTTTGGATTGAGTCCATGCTGCGCGGCCAGCGCGTTCAGGCTCGCTTGACTATGCTGTATCGCTCGACGTACTGTCTTTGTCGTACGGACGCTTCCATGCAAAATTTGTTCCATGGATTTCTCCTCCGTAGCTGACTATAAATTAGCCCAGCACACCGTGGGACTAAACACCTAGGTCGCAAAATATGAGAGTCATGACGTGCTTGTGTTATCGGTGAGAGGTAAAGGAAGTGCGGATCAGCTGGAAAACTGCCGGATCACAGTTTAACCTGATTAAAGATACCCTTTATCTACTTGGCTGGAGCATCCCATGGCTCAAAGTAAATACCGGTTGGTAACACGCAGTGATTTCGACGGACTGGTTTGCGCCGTCTTGTTGAATGAACTCGATATGATTGATGACATACTATTTGTTCATCCAAAGGACATGCAGGATGGTAAGGTCAACATCACTGATCGGGATATCGTCACCAATCTACCTTATGTAATCGGAGCCCATTTGATCTTTGATCACCATTACTCAGAAACCATCCGAAACACAGGTGAGCGTGTCAATCACATTATTGATGCCGATGCACCTTCTGCTGCGCGAGTGGTGTATGAGCATTTCGGTGGGAAAGCACGCTTCTCGACAATCAGTGATGACATGATGATTGCAGTCGATAAGGCCGATTCCGCACAATACACGCAAGATGAAATCCTGCATCCAACAGGTTGGGTATTGCTGAATTATTTGATGGATGCGCGAACCGGTTTGGGGCGCTTTCGGGAATTCCGGATTTCCAACTATGCCCTGATGATGGATCTGATTCGCTATTGTCGTGATCACACCATTGACGAGATTCTCGATCTACCCGATGTGAAGGAGCGTAGTCAGCTTTACTTCGATCATGAGCCGAAGGCACGTGATCAAATCATTTGTTGCAGTACTGTTCACAATAATTTAGTGGTATTGGATTTGCGGAATGAAGAAACCATCTACGCTACCAATCGTTTTCTTATCTATGCAATGTACCCATCCTGCAATGTATCCATCCATGTGATGTGGGGGCGGGACAAGCAAAACACGGTATTTGCTACTGGAGCCTCAATCGTTAATCGCAGCCCACATATCAATATTGGAGAGTTGATGTTGGCGTATGGTGGGGGAGGGCATGCGAATGCAGGCACTTGCCAAGTAGATAATCACAATGCTGACAGTACGTTGAGGGAAGTGGCTATGAAGATCACTGCATTCAAATAGTACACTGTCTGACAGTAGTTCCACTTTGTCACATTTCGTCGGTAGCGGCAGGCCTTGCATGGTATGAGCGGAAATGGCCGTTTGTCGCTTTTGCGTGTGGTGGTCGGCGATGCGTTGAACCGGTGCGGTGTCGTGGCCGGGGGTAGGGGGAGGTGCAGCATCTTCACTACATCCTTGCTCGACAGCAGGCAGTGCGTATCACGCAAAGCCAGATGCTTCTTGGTCGAGAACATTTGGGCCATCATCACCAGACTCATGTGCTAATGCCAGCAGCGCCAGCCTCGTGTCTGGTAGTCCGCCAAACCGCAAGCGCTCTTGGCATCGTCGAGGACGCGTTTGACGAAGTGGCGGAAAGTTTGCATGGAAATCAACTGGGTCAGTGGGGTATCGGCAGGGGCATTGCTCAGGCAGTACTTAAGTTTGCCTACGCCGAACTCGCTTCGAATTCAGTTCGTTTGGATGTCATGATTCTTCCTTATTGAGGTCAATAATGACCTATCGAGGTGTCCGAAAAAATTAGACTATTACAGACGTCGGTTCGATTCCCGTTTGCGAAATTGAACCCACGTCCGCAACTCCGGATCGGTGCATGGTTTCACTCAGCCGAACCGGCCCTGAGAAGGACTGCGTGCTTCCGAAGTAAGCGCCGGAAGAATGATTCAATCCGTTCTGTGGGCCCGTGGCCGGTGAGAGTTCGTTGACCCCGAAACGATTGATCTGTAATGAGAGAGGTCGTGGACTTTGGGCCATTTTCGGAGAGCGAGGTTGGAGCGAAGAATGGCCAGGAGACCGTGGAATATGGCCCGCAACGGCCGATTTGGGTGGTTGGCGAAGTCCGCAGGCGTTCGCAGGAACCCGCACGAGTACGCGGGAACTGGTGCGATCAGGTAAGAAAACCCCCAGCCGAGAACGGTTGGGGGTTCATTATTGGTGGAGCCGGCGGGAATCGAACCCGCGTCCGAAAGTCCTCTACGGTGAGATCTACATACTTAGTCTGGCCAATTGAATTTGACCCGGCATCCGCCGACCGACAGGCTGAAGACGAGCGAGTTACCTTGGATTTAATGCCAAACCAAGTAACCCGGCCTGACACGATCTGATGTAAATGACTCTGCTGCGGTTGCCCGCCTGACCCACCAGCAGATCAGTGCAGAGTCCAGCTGGGATTAAGCAGCTAGAGCGTAAGTTTCGTCGTTTGCGACTACATTTGTTCAGCGTTTTACGGGAATCTGAGATCCCGGTATGCACCCATCCGCTTTGCAACCCCCGTCGAAACCTGGTCGGCCCCAAATTGGATACTGAGTAAGATGCGGCCTATTCGATTAAGTTCAAGCCGCAGGATGCGATTATAGCAAGGGCGGGCCTGTTTCAGCTACAGATTTGATTGCGGCCACCTTGTTTGGCGTTATAAAGCTTTTCATCGGCATGTAAGAATAAATCGCTTTCACTTTTGAAGTCCGGATAAAAGGCAACCCCGCCGCTGAACGAAAAGTGGCGAATGTCGCCGGGTTCGACTTCAAATGGTAGACGATTGAAAGCTTCGCGCATGTTATTTAGCTTTTGTAACAGGGTGTCACGTTGAATGTCCCAGAACAGCATGACGAACTCTTCCCCGCCGAAGCGGCTGAGGTGATCATTGGCGCCCATGTATGCACCTAGCAGTAAGGACAGGCGTTTAATGACGATATCGCCGAAGTAGTGGCCCCAGGTATCGTTGATGGTCTTGAATTTGTCGATGTCGATCACGCACAGACCTAGTTCGGTGCCATCCCGCATGTCTGCAATGCGGATTACATCTTGTGCTTTACGCTTGAAGCCAATTTTGTTGAGTAGGCCAGTGGCGCGGTCTTTATTGATCAGATCTTTATTGATGCGGATTTTGGCAACCCGATTCACCAGTTGTCGGGTGGTGACGGCTTCTCCCTGCTCAATCAGCAGGTCATCAAATCCGGCCTGGATGGCGCGGGTTGCTGCTGCCGTATCCATACGGGGCAAGTGCAAAAACATTTCCAGGCAAGGGTCTGTCTCCATGTTCAGGCGAATGACTTGCTGTACCGCCGGGATTTTGGAGAACATGATGTCGCTGACAACGGCGATGTCAGGCTTGCGTTGTTTGACGGCTTGGTTGAAGCCATCCACATCCTGATATTCGAGCATTTCTATGCGGCTGGCACTCAATAATTCGCGGCTGAACGGAAAATCTCGCCCCAGTGCGACGATAAGGCTGACATCTGGTGCGCGTCGTTGGGTGAACAGGTTGAACAGCTTTTCAATCAGGCTTTCATTGGAGATGGGTTTTTCGGCATAGGCCAAACAGTTGCATTCAACCAGAGTACGTTGCAAAAGAAAGCGGCCGCCTTGCTTGGCGGTTTGAAGGTAGACGTAACGGTGGTTCTGCGGTAGCTGCCGGAGCAGCTCGGATAGAAACATGGTCTTGTTGTCGCGGTCTTTTTGCAGGCTATAGAGCGAATCGAGATCGACCACAAACAAGTCGTCGTCAGTTGACACGGCGCAAGCCTGTAAGAAATCGACCATCTGATCAAAAAACAAGACGTCGAAATCGTACTTATGCGCGTGCAACAGCAGTTCGTGCTGGTTGTCTTTGATAAAGTACGTCTGTGCAAGCATGTATACCTTGCGCTTGAACAGGTGGTCGGTATCGATACCGCTCATTGTTGTTACCGGTGGCGATGGATGATCTCTATAGCCTTATCATCGTATGTTAATCGGGGCGGTTTCAAGTTTTTTAAACGTGTTGCAGCAACTCTTCGGGATGGTCGATGAAACCGTCGGCCCCCCATGTATGTGGGGTATCAGTATTCGAAATATAGCCATAACTGGCGATGATTGCGCGCATGCCTGCCGCTCGGGCCGCTTCCACATCTCGTTCGGCATCGCCCAGATACAGGCAGGTTTTAGGAACGACACCCAACTGTGAGGCTGCATGTAGCATGGGTTTGGGGTCTGGTTTGGGCACACCAACCGTGTCGCCACTGACTACCACGCCAGGCGGCACTGCCCAGGGCAGCGCCGGTACCAATCGGTCGGTAAAGCGCATGGGTTTGTTGGTGACAATACCCCATTTCAGCCCTCGCGCGGTAAGTGCCTGTAACAGTGGATTGACACCATCAAACAGGGTGGTGAGGTCTGCGAAGCTGGCCTCGTAATGATCCAGAAAGCGGCGGCGATAATCGTCGAATATAGGATCTGTCTTATGGATCCCAAAACCAAGCTCGATCAGCCCACGTGCACCATGTGAGGCTACTGGGCGGATCAGTTCATAGGCTACTGGTGGTTTGCCTTCTTCTGCCAGCAAGCGATTAAGTGCGGCACCAAGATCGGCAGCAGTATCGGCCAAAGTACCATCAAGGTCGAACAAAACAGCCTGGATCATGCGATGGCCTTTCGGCAGGCGATGAGATAGTTCACATCAGTCTGTGTCGTCAGGTGATAGGTCTTGTTCAACAGGTTGTAACCCATGCCGCGTACATCGACGACGTCCAGTCCTGAATGCCTGGCCATACGGGAAAGCTCGGAGGGCTTGAGGAAGCGTGCGTAGTCATGTGTACCACGTGGGAGCAGCCCGAGCAGGTATTCGGCACCAAGAATGGCGTGGACGTAAGCTTTGGGATTGCGGCTGATCGTGGAGAAAAACACCCAGCCACCGGGTTTGGCAAGCTGTGTGCAAGCGTGTACCACACTGTCTGGGCTGGGGACGTGTTCCAGCATCTCCATGCAAGTGACCACATCAAACTGTCCAGGCTGTTGCTGGGCTACTTCCTCGACCGAGATGCAACGGTAATCCACTTTGTTGCCGGATTCCAGCAAATGCAATTTGGCGACTTTCAACGATTTTTCTGCCAAATCAATACCAGTGACAGCAGCACCATGCTCGGCCAGGCTTTCGGCCAAAATCCCGCCACCACAACCCACATCGATGACCTGCTGGCCAGTCAGCGTGGCATATTCTTCAATGAACCCCAGGCGTAGCGGGTTGATATCGTGCAGCGGCTTAAATTCGCTTTCCTTATCCCACCATTTGTGGGCAAGCTCGCTGAATTTGGCGATTTCAGCATCGTCTACGTTGGGGGCTCGGGTATCAGTCATCATCATCAAGGATTGCTAAAAGTAAGAAATCACGCTCAAACAGGCAGGTATCACAGGTTGCGCACTTTATCACGCCATGCCCGGGCACGAGTAATCAATTGGGCCATGTGGAGTGTGGTCAGTTCCCTGGATTTCAACAGGCGTTGGCCGGCCACCCATACATCGGTGACATGCTCGCGTCCAGCGGCATAGACCAAGTGGGAGATCGGATCAAAGCAGGGGGCGGTTTCAACATCGTCCAACCGGATGGCGCACATGTCGGCAGCCTTACCTGGTTTGAGTGAACCAATCAGATGATCCAGCCCCAAGGCTTTGGCGCCGTGCAACGTGGCCATTTCCAATGCCTGATGGGCAGGTACGACATCCGCCTGCAGGGTGGCCACCTTGGCTAGCAGTGCAGTAGTACGCATTTCATTGAACATGTCCAGACGATTGTTGCTGGCCGCACTATCGGTGCCGATGCCGACATTGACACCGGCCTGCAACAGTGCATTGACCGGTGCAATGCCACTGGCCAATTTCATATTGGAGGTTGGGTTGTGGGCAACATGGCAACCGTACTGCGCGAGCCAGTCGATTTCTTCTTGATTCAAGTGCACGCAATGTACGCCAATCAGGTTGGGGGACAGCAAGCCCAGTGCTTTTAACCGGGCAAGTGGCCGTATGTGGAATTGCTGCAGGCTGGTTTCGATTTCAGACAGCGATTCATGCAGGTGAATATGGATTGGTAGGTTCAGTTCTTCAGACAAGGTGATCACTTTGCCAAAAGTACGGTCTGAAATGGTGTAGGGTGCATGTGGGGCCAGTGTGAAGCTGATCAATGATTCGCCGCTGAATTCGTCACGTGCAGCCAAGCCCTTGTTCAAGTAATCATCGGCATCGCTGGCATAGATGGTGGGAAATTCCATGATCGTGGCACCGACCACACCGCGCATTTTGGCGGTAAGCAAGGCTCGTGCTGTGGCAGCCGGATAGAAGTACATGTCGTTGACGCAGGTAACCCCGCTGCGTAATTGCTCGGCCAGTGCCAGCAGGGTGCCATCATAGACGAAGTCATCACGCACCAACCGGCCTTCGGCAGGCCAGATGTGGTGGTTGAGCCAATCCATCAGAGGCAGGTCGTCTGCCAAGCCGCGTAACAGGCTCATTGCGCAATGAGCATGAAGATTGACCAAACCTGGCATCAGCACATGACTGCCGAGATCGACAGTTTCTTTTGCGATATAAGTGGCGGGTGCTTCTGCCGTTGGCAGAATCGTCAGGATGCGGCCTTTGTCGATTGCGACGCTGTGTTGTCGAAGCACGGATCGTACCGGCTCAATAGGAATAATCCAGCGGGCACTGATCAATGTATCGATGAGTTGAGGCATAGGTGCGGGCGGGGATTGCAGTGGATGCACCGATTGTAGGTGGCGACAAGAGCGACAGCAAGGAAATACCCAAGGCCGAATTTGCTGTCGATCAAAAGCTTGTCGGATGGGCTCTGGCACAATCCCTGCTGAAAACGAACCGGCAAGCAGAGTAGTCTCAGTGCCAGTGACCAGTATGTAACCCGTTAGAGTAGGGAACGTATGAAGCAGAACGAGGTACCGAATCAAGCGTGGCATGCCATGGTGGCAGAAGCCGTGTTGGAGAAGGTGGGAAGCCATCGCCAACAAGGGTTGACTCAGGGTGATGCCGAGCGTCGGTTGGCAGAATGGGGGGCCAACCGATTGCCGCCACCGTTTCGTCCGCAGGCATGGCGACGGTTTTTAAGGCAATTCCACAATGTATTGATCTATGCGCTGATCTTGTCTGCCGCCGTGACGGGTCTTTTGGGGCATTGGTTGGATATGTCTGTGATTGCGGGGGTTGTGGTGATCAATGCGGTGATCGGTTTTGTTCAAGAGGGCAAAGCCGAACAGGCATTGGACGCGATTCGGAATCTGTTATCACTGAAGGCCATGGTGGTGCGTGATGGGCAACGTAAGGAAGTGGATGCGGAGCATTTGGTGATTGGCGATGTTGTCTGGCTCCAATCCGGAGACAAAGTACCAGCGGATCTCCGACTGATTGAAACCCGTAACCTTCGCATTGAAGAGGCCGCGATTACTGGGGAATCATTGGCCGTGGAAAAGCAACCGGCACCAGTCGGGAGAGCGGCTGCGTTGGGCGACCGAACAGACATGGCCTTCAGCGGTACGCTGGTGACGTATGGGCAAGGACTTGGCATTGTGGTGGCAACAGCTGCACAGACCGAGCTTGGCAGAATCAGCCAGATGCTGCGAGAGGTCGAACCCATCAGTACCCCGTTGTTACGACAGATGGCCCGGTTTGCACAGATACTGACATATGTCATTGCAGGGGTGGCCTTGGCGGTATTTCTGTTGGGCACACTTTGGCGCGACTATCCTGTCGAACAGATGTTTCTTGCCGTGGTGGGGTTGGCTGTGGCCGCCATTCCAGAGGGATTGCCTGCGATCATGACCATCACCTTGGCGGTCGGCGTGAGACGGATGGCCAAACGTAAAGCCATCATTCGGCAATTGCCGGCAGTCGAAACATTGGGCGCCTTGACGGTCATCTGCAGTGACAAGACAGGTACGCTGACGTGCAACGAAATGACGGTTCGTCATGTGATTCTGGCTGATGCATTGCTGAATGTATCTGGCGCCGGGTATGCGCCACACGGCGGTTTCACACTGGATCAACACGATGTTGACCCAACGTCCATGCCGGTGTTGCAGCAAGCCAGCCTGGCGGCAGCGTTGTGTAACGATGCACGCCTGATTGGTGAAGGTGTGCATTGGCACATCGAGGGCGATCCGACTGAAGGGGCTTTATTGACCCTGGCCGCCAAGGCTGGTTGGGATGTGACACAGGAAAAAGGCCGCAGACCGCGTACAGACATGATTCCATTCGAATCAGAGTACCAGTTTATGGCCACCCTGCATCATGACCATGCTGGCAAAGGCCTGCTGTTTGTCAAAGGCTCGCCCGAAAAGTTGCTGCGGATGTGTTTGCACCAGCGTACCGCCGACGGCGATGTCTCGTTGAATGTAACCTATTGGCAACAGCAGTGTGCTGATTTGGCGAAACAAGGGGAACGTTTATTGGCCATTGCCTGTGGCCAGCCCTCGTCAAATGGGCAGACTCTGACATTTGACGATGTTGCAGATGGCCTGGTGCTGCTGGCCATGGTCGGCATCATTGATCCGCCGCGTGAAGAAGCCCGACAGGCTGTGGCAGCCTGCCATGCGGCAGGCATTACCGTGAAAATGATCACGGGAGACCATGCCGATACAGCTCGTGCGATTGCCGGTGAGCTGGGTATTACCGGAAATGCGCTGACAGGCCTGGAACTTGATCAATTACCCGCTGATGCTTGGCCTGACGCGGCAGCCGGGTGCAATGTGTTTGCACGTGTCAGCCCGGAACACAAGCTCAAGCTGGTATCCGCCTTGCAAACCCGGCAGCAGGTTGTGTCGATGACCGGTGATGGCGTAAATGATGCCCCTGCGTTAAAACGGGCCGATGTCGGTATTGCAATGGGTATGAAGGGAACCGAGGCCGCCAAGGAGGCTGGCACCATGGTGCTGGCAGACGACAATTTTGCCACCATTGCTCACGCTGTTGAGGAAGGGCGGGCTGTCTATGACAACCTTAAAAAAGCCATGATCCAGGCGCTGCCCACCAATATTGCACAAGCCTGCATGGTGATCATCCCCATTTTGGCGGGTATGCCCCTACCCATCAACGCAGTACAGGTACTGTGGGTCAATATGGTGTGCGCCGTGACCTTATCGCTGGCGCTTGCCTTTGAGCCGGCCGAGCCAAATGTCATGCAGCGTCCGCCGCGTGCGGCAGATGAGCCCATCTTGTCCAGATTTCTGGTCTGGCGAATCATTTTCGTCTCGGCATTGGTGGCCACAGCAAGCCTGATCCTTTATCAATGGGCACAGGCTGCAGGCCAGCCAAAGGCTGTATGTCACGCGGTAGCTGTCAATACCCTGGTGTTCTGTCAAGCATTTTACCTGCTCAACTGCCGATATCTGCTGGCTCCTGTACTCAATCGTCAGGGTTTGTTCGGCAATCGTTACATCTGGTTGGCGCTTGCTGCATTGACTCTGCAGCAGGCCGCATTCACCTACCTTCCTATCTTGAATCGGCTCTTTGACACCGCCCCGATGAATGGGGAGCAATGGCTCTGGGTCATGCTGTCAGGTGGGGTGGTCATGTTCGTGGTAGAGATGGAAAAGTGGCTGATCAGCCGTTGGCGAATGTAACTGGAGATAGTTTGCAACAACGTATTGGGACGTTACTCTCTTTCAAATGGCCGCTTGGATTGTGGATTGGCTTGGACTAATGGGCGCTTGCCAGACATGGAATTCACAAGGGGGCGTGGTATGCTGTTGGGAGAATAACACTCTGGTGTGGCGTGTATACCAGGAGCCTGAAGATGAAGGGCTTCGTCATGGGTATTTGCATTGCCACACTGTCCCCCTCGATAAACGATCCCGGGAGTATCGAAATGTATGTGATCGACCGCAATGTGGCTGTGATCAAGCCCAAGCAGCCTTTTCTGGAATGGCTCAACAAATTGCCTGAAAATGATGTCCAACTTGGATTGGATAGCCTGCGTGCCGATTGTACCGTGTTGTTGACGCCGGAATTTGAAGAGCCGGAGGAAGCGGTATCTTACATTGATGACATGTTTGAGCAGATTTTCGAGGCGGAACTTGGCTCTTGGTGTACTGACCAAGCCTTGTGGCCGCGCGAACGCAATTTGAAGGTTTTTTGGGATTGGTTTGATGTTGAAATCCACACCATGGTGGTGGATACATTGGACGAAGATGTGCCACCGACGCCACATGACGTGCATTGATGGGCTGGCTGTTCAGCTCTGGTGCAGGTAGCCTCCATACAATGTGTCCGGTAGCCTTGCCACCCGTGTCATCGGTTGGGGGCAGGGGAATTCAGAATGTCCGTCAATGTCACCCGTGAAAGGCTGTGCGGGTGCTACAACCAAGGAGTTTCAATGCGCCGTTTGACTGTTGTTGCCCTGTCGGGCTTGCTGCTGGCAGGTATTGCCCAAGCTGAGCCACTCAACTACAACGTAGTGAATCTGCAGGCCGAGGCACGTCGTGATGTGCCAAATGATCTGATGGCAGTCACCATGTTTGCCGAGCAAAGCGACAATGATGCCAATCGCCTGTCTGCTGGGTTGAACAAGGCGTTGAACATGGCAAAGGGCATGGCAGATGCTTACCCGAAAGTGAAGTTTTATTCGGGTGAAAACCAGACTTATCCAGTGTATGACAACAAGAACCGTGCTTCCGGCTGGCGTGGTCGTGTCGAAGCTAAG
The DNA here is from genome assembly GCF_005503445.1 of Chitinivorax sp. B. Classification (NCBI taxonomy): domain Bacteria; kingdom Pseudomonadati; phylum Pseudomonadota; class Betaproteobacteria; genus Chitinivorax; species Chitinivorax sp. B. The sequence goes on from NZ_SCOH01000021.1 coordinate 11,703, forward strand.
CTGGAATGCCGCGATTTCAAACAGTGTGCAGAATTGATCGGCAAGATGCAGTCGGTGCTGCAGATCGGTCAGTGGACATTCTCGGTATCGCCGGAACGTCGCCGTGAGGTAGAGAATGAGCTGATTGGTGACGCCTTGCAGGCTTTCAATCAGCGTGCCGAGATCGTACGTAGCAGCTTGAAGGCCAAGGGCTACAAAGTGGTGAATCTGAATGTAGGTGGTGGCGATGTTGAACCGCCGCATCCTGTTTATGCAAAACGTGCAATGGCCATGGCCGCCGAAGCGGCGCCTGCACCCGTGGCCGAAGGTGGGACGGGTGCGATTACCGTAACCGTTACAGGGGCAGTGCAGTTGGCCGATTGATCGGCTGTCGGTATGGCGGATTGGTTCGGAAAATCCAACCATAGCGTGATTGTGGTCCATTGCCCGGTTATACTTGAGCACTCTCCGAACTCGAATAGCCACGTCGGCGTCAAGCTGACGTGGCCATGTTTTTATGTCGCAACATGTTTTCTCTCCTGATACCGATGGCCAGATGTCGCCTGCGGCATGGTATGCCGCTGCAGCACAACGGGATGGCTTCATTGCCGACGATGCTCAGGCCAATGCCATCCGTTATCTGCAATCCCTTTATGAAGCCTTGCTGGAATTCAAACGCAAACGTCATCGGCCCTTTGGTAAGTGGCTGTTGACGCCGGATGTCCCGCGCGGATTGTATTTTTGGGGAGGCGTCGGGCGTGGTAAGAGTTTCCTGATGGATTCTTTCTACGCTTGTGTGCCCTACAAGCGTAAGGGGCGACTGCATTTCCACCATTTCATGCATGATGTGCATGCCGAAATGCGTACGCTAAAGAATGAGCCAGATCCACTCCAAACCGTCGCAGAGCGGATTGCCAAAAAGTATCGCTTACTGTGCTTTGACGAGTTTCATGTGTCGGATATAGCCGATGCGATGATTCTGGGTCGCTTGCTGACGGCATTGTTTGAACTGGGGGTGGTGCTGGTGATGACCTCCAACTACGAGCCGGAAGGTCTTTATCCGAATGGGCTGCAGCGACACAATTTCCTACCTACTATCGAATTGCTGAAGGCCAACCTGACCATCATCAACGTTGATGGTGGCAACGATTATCGCTTGCGGAGCTTGCAGCGCATTGAAACCTATCTCTATCCGATTACGCAGGATACCCACGGCAAGCTGGAATTCGCCTTCAATGAAGTGGCCAATGCCGCTGATCTGAAACCGGAGATCACCATTGAAGGCCGCAAGATCAAGTGCATTCGTCATGCACCGGGTGTGATCTGGTTCGATTTCATGGATATCTGTGGTGGGCCGCGTGCCCAGACTGATTACCTGGAAATTGCGCGTGAATACAATACAGTCATTGTATCCGATGTCCCCAGACTGACTGAAAAGGATGCATCTGCAGCACGACGTTTTACCTGGCTGGTGGATGTATTCTATGACTGCCGCGTCAAATTGATTCTGTCTGCACAGGTAGCACCAGAGGCGTTGTATACCGAAGGGGTGCAGGCGAGTGAATTCTTCCGTACTGCAAGTCGTCTTCAGGAGATGCAAACTGCTGAATATCTAGGGCTGGCTCACCGATAATTCCGCTTATCGGTGGACTGATCGCGTGGCACATACTCTGTGCCCGCCCCAACGTTTTCGATTTCGCACAAGCCAGACTGCAAGCCTTTCACAGCCGAAATCTGTACTAACATTCGTAGCACCGGCTATAGTGTTTGCAAGGGGGATGCATGCACTCAATTCGGTTCCGGCTGAGCGTCCTGTATATCGTTGTTGTGACGCTCATTCTTGCCATTTCTGGTATCTATTCTCAGTACCAGCTCTCCAAAGAGTTGGAGATGCGCTTTGATCAGCTCCGTCATGGCGTGGTGACGCGCTTGCAGATCAGCCTGCCCTCTGCCCTGTGGGATCTGGATGAAGCCAAGGTCAACAGTATCATCGAAGCGGAAATGCTGCCGCCCGAGGTGCGGGGCATCCGGGTTTTTGATAGTGCAGTGAGCCTGTTTGCCGGCAAGGTGCGCGATGAGCAGGGGAAGATCGCATCGGCCCGACCGGATTTCAAGATTGACGGCCTGCCTTATGAAAGCAGTCTGTATTTTCGCAGCAATGTCGAGCGCAGTGGTGACGACGCCCAGCAACGTGCGTTGGTTGGCAAGGCCGTGGTGTACTTCTCGCGCGAGAAGATCGATGCGGCACTGACTGCTGAGCTGGTGCGCAAGATCATCGAAGTGGTGGTGGTGGACTGCGTGTTGCTGTTTGCCTTGATCTTGAGCCTTCGGCTGGTGTTTGACCCATTGTCCCGGCTACGAGATGCGCTATTCGACTTGGCTCGGCATGACAGCGATGAGGTGGAGGAATTGCGTGAAGAACGTCGTGACGAGTTTGGCGAGGTGATCCGGGGCTTCAACAGCATTCAGCGTAAAGTGAAAAGTGTGATTGAGCGTCGGCGCCAGGCGGAAGAAGAGGCCCGGGCGGCGGAGGAAGACGCCCGTCAGGCAACCCGCAAGGCGGAGAAAGCCTTGGCCGAGTTGAAAGAAGCTCAGGAGTCGCTGCTGCAGTCCGAGAAGTTGGCTTCGTTGGGGGGCTTGGTGGCGGGTGTCGCGCACGAGATCAATACGCCAGTGGGAGTGACGCTGACCAGTGCTTCGGTATTGAAGCAGGCATCTGAGCAGATACGCTCGGTGATGTCATCCGGGCAGGTCAAAAAGTCGGAAATCAATGCCTATATCGATACCGCCGACGAAAGTGCCCGTCTGATCATGACCAATGCTGATCGTGCTGCCCATCTGATCCAGAGTTTCAAGCAGATTGCTGCAGACCAGACCAGCGAGATTCGCCGTCGTTTCGATTTGAAGCAATACATCGAAGAGGTGATCACCAGCCTGCACCCCAAGATCAAGCACACCCATGTCACCGTTCGTATTCACTGCGATCAGCAAATTGAAATTGACGGCTATCCTGGCGCGTTTGCACAAGTCATCACGAATCTGACCATCAATGCCTTGACCCATGCTTTCCAGGCAGAGCAGGAAGGACATATCGATATCCGTGCGGAAGAATCCAATGACTGGGTCGAGGTGAGTTTTGAGGATGATGGCGTCGGCATTCCGCCTGAATTCCAGGCCAAGATTTTTGATCCTTTTTTTACGACCCGCCGCGGCCAAGGGGGAACCGGACTGGGGTTGAACATTGTCTATAACATCATCACCAAGCAGTTTGGCGGTACAGTTCATACCCGCAGCGAGGTCGGCAAGGGTACCTGCTTCATTTTGCGTTTTCCGCCCGTTGCACCGGAAAGCGGGGTGCCAAGCGTCGGGTTGCCACGTGTGGATTGATGGCTTAGAGAACAGGTATCGGGTTGAACAAAGGCGAGGAGTGTCGGCATGAGTGATGCGGATAACGCAGGCGACAGCTGGATCATTGATGACGAAGCGGGCAGTGAGGCAGGCAATCCGTTGGAAAGCAAGCCTTGGCGCGTGTTGATCGTTGATGACGAAGCAGATGTGCATTCGGTCACCAAGCTTGCACTTCGTAACGTGAGCTTCAAAAGCAGACCACTGGAACTGCTTTCGGCCTACACCGGGCGCGACGCGGCCACCATTTTGCGGGCCGAGCGGGATATTGCGCTGATACTGCTTGATGTGGTGATGGAATCGGATGATGCCGGCCTCAAGCTGGTTGAACTGATCAGAGGTGAGCTGAACAATCAGCTGGTGCGCATCGTGTTACGTACCGGTCAACCTGGGCAGGCACCAGAGCAACGGGTCATTGTTGACTACGATATCAACGATTACAAAGCGAAGACCGAGCTCACCACGCAAAAGTTGTTTACCACGGTCATTGCATCGTTACGGGCTTATGAAGGCCTGGTGACTATTGAGCGTAGCAGGGTGGGATTGTCGAAGATTCTGGAAGGCGCCACCAATCTGTATCAGGCGCATTCATTGCGGGAGCTGGCCTCTGGTGTGTTGAACCAGATCAGTGCGATTCTTGACGTAGGGGCTGATGGCGTACTCTGTGTGGTACAAAACCGGCTGGGCATGTCATCAATGCCAGAAGTGGTGGCTGCCACGGGCAATTACACTCCGTTGGCAACGACGCAAGGCATTCCCGATGATCACCCGGTTGCACCGGCGGTTGCACGGGCGTTGAAGGAAAAGCGCAGTGTATTCGATCATCCGCTGGATGTGTTGTATATCAAAACCATGCAGGGGCATGAATTTGCCATTCTGGTCACGCCACCCTGGCCATTGGCCGATATTCAGCGCGATCTACTGGAAGTATTCTGTAACCGTATAGCGGCCGCGTTCGATAATCTCTACCTGTTTGATCAATTGCGAAAAGCCCAGGAGGCGACCGTGTCGGCTCTGGCGGATCTGGCAGAGTTCCGCGACAAAGATACCGGTGGACATGTGCAGCGGGTTCGACTGCTGACGGATGCCATTGCGCAGACGTTGCATCAGCAAGGCAAATTCAGTGGCGATCTGACACCCGAATTCCTGGATATGGTGGGTATTGCCAGCATCCTGCACGATGTTGGCAAAGTGGGAACCCCGGACAGCATTCTGCTCAAACCGGCGCGGCATACGGCGGAAGAGCGGGTGATCATGGAGGAACATGCGCACATTGGTGAAGTGGTGTTGGCGCGTGCGGCGGAGATGGTGGATGGCATCAGCTACCTGACTTTTGGGGCGCAGATTGCCGGCCATCATCATGAGCATATTGATGGCAATGGTTACCCAAGAGGACTGAAACGTCATGAAATTCCATTGGCAGCGCGCATTGTGGCGGTGGTGGACGTCTTTGATGCATTACTACACCGGCGGCCATACAAAGATCCATGGCCGTTGGAAGAGGTGATGACCTATATACGCGAGCGGAATGGCAAGCAATTTGACCCGGATGTAGTCGATGCGCTGGAATACTGTTTGCGAGATGGCTTACCGGAATGGATGCAAGGGGGCGACTGAGTTGCTGTGGTACTGATGGAAGCAGGGTTGTTTCGTCCGGCTTTCAGGATTGGTATGTTCGCAATCCACGACAAATGACAACGGCACCGTCAGGTACCGTCGTCATGGGGATCGTTTTAGTGTGGCAAGGGTGGAATGGGTTGTGGCCGCAATGGTGAAATCGGCATGGCCTTCAGCTTGTCCTGTAACAGCCCGATGGCGGCATTCAACTGGGCATCCTGCCCTTGAAACGTGGCATGGGGTGGATTGTCTACCTCCTGATCCGGCATGACACCCTTACCTTCAATCAGCCACTCACCAGTTTGTGCCGAGAATTGTGCAAACTCGGCGGCACGTGCTATCCCATTGTCCAGTAGCTTGTTGTAGTCCGTCAGCCACACACCGGCCCCACTGGTACGTTTGCCGATCAACGGGCCCAGTTTGAGCGCCTTCACCGCTGCAGCAAAGGTTTCACCGTCGGAATAGGTGTTTTCGTCGATCAGTACGGCCAAGTGACCGCGGAAGGTTTGTTGCATATGAGTTGAGGCGATATTGCCATGGCGCGGTTGCCAGAACCCCCAAACCCTGCGCAACAGTTTTTCGACAATCCAGCTGTCGACATTGCCTCCTTCATTATTCCGGATATCGATGATCAAGCCTTCCCGATCGATTTGTGCATAAAACTGACGAACAAAATCTGCCATGTCCGCTTCACCCATCGCTTTCAGGTGCAGATAGCCGATCTTGCCATTGCTGGCTTGGTCGACAATTGCACGGCGGCTTTCCTGCCAGTCGCTGTAACGTAGCTGGGCATGTCGCGCCTGTTGGACCGGCGTGACCACGACCTGATGCTCGGCTTGACCCCTGCGCAGTGTCAGTAATACCTGCTGCTCAGCTCGATTGCTTAACAGGTCAGCGATATCTCGCGCTTGACCAACTGCAAGGCCATTTACGGCAATGATCAGATCACCTGTCCTGGCATCGACGCCTGGTTGGGCCAATGGTGCGCGTTCTGTTGGCAACTCAGGGTCGGTTCGGTAGATATGTTGGATGCGCACACCATTTGGTTCACGTACCAAGACGGCACCGAGAAAAGCGGCGGTACGGCCGTCAGTTGCCTGGCGCTGGTCACCGGTACCGATCTGTGAGTGCAGTGTGCCGAGCTCCGCCACCATTTGCGCCAACAGGTCGTTCAACTCGGACCGGTCATTGATGCGGTCAACCAAGGGCTCGTATCGACGATGAACGGCCTGCCAATCGACACCACGCAATTGGGCATCATAGAAAAAATCGCGTTGCATGCGCCATGCATCGGCAAACATCTGCCGCCATTCGTCTGCAGGTTTCACCAGAATGGACCAGTCAGCTGTTTTGACCTGTGCCTTGGCCAGCTCATTGGGTGGCTTGGGGGCGGCATCGACGATGAACAGATCACCGATGGTGTCCTTCGGCCCCCGGCTGAATAACAGCTTCTTGCCATCGCCGGATAATGCGTAGCCCTGGATGTCTGATGCGAACACTTCGGGTTCGGGGCTTTGATCATCGATTGCCAGTGATTTCAATGTGGTCTTGCCATCACTACCTGCTTCATGGTCGGTAAAGAACAGTCGCTTGCCATCGGTTTTCAAGTGTGTGTAGTTACCTGCTGACAACGGTACCTCGAATAGCCGGCTGGCCAACCCCGACCATTGCAAGGGAGCTGGTTTGTCGGTGGATGGTTTTTCCTTGCCTGTTCCTGCTGGTTTGGCGGGTGTCACCGGGGTGTCCAGCTCGGTTTTGGCGGCATATGGGAACCGCAAACCAGTCTGGAGCGCCAATGCATATACCTTGGCACGGCGATCAAAAAATGCGCCGGTGTTACGATCACCCCAGGGTGCAGGGGAGGAAGACTGAAAGTGCCGATCAGATAGAAAGTACAGCCATTTCCCATCGGGTGAGAATGCAGGCGAGCCGGATTCGTAGCGATCGGAGGTCAATACCTGCAACTTGTGGTCAGTCAGTCGCATCAGCAAAAGTTGATTACGGCCTATCGAGCTGTTTGGTCGGGTGAGAGCAAGAAACTGGTTGTCTGGCGAAAAAGCGATTTCGCCATATTCGGCAATATTGCTCTGATCGATATGCTCATTTTTACCTGTGGCCAGATTCAATAACCACAGCACACCCGCTTTGTCCGAATGAGCCAGCCAGTTGCCGTCCGGGGATAGCTTCAAGCTGACGCGCATCAACTTGCCATCATTGGTCAGCGCCTTGCCACCTGAGCTGCCGTCTGCGGGAAAGCGCCAGATTTCCTGTTCGCCACTGGCATCGCAGATTGCATATACCCATTTGCCATCAGGGCTGAGGATGGATTGGCTGGCTCTGCTGCCAGCCGGCAGCGCGATCTGAACCCGGCGCTGCGTGCCTTGATGGGTGACGGCGATCTGACCACGCGCATTCAACACGACTTTGTCACCAGATGGCGCAAAGCTGAGATGCCCGGCGAAACTCAAAGGTGCGCGAATCAGGCGATCGCGACGTTGATCGAAATCGGAGGTCAGGGTAACGGGTACGGTACGATCATATTGGCTGGCCAGATCGATGACGTGTAAATCCGCCCCCAACTGATAGGCAATCTTGCCATGTGACAGATTGGCGTGCCGGATGTCGAAATCACGGTGTTGTGTGTGTTGACGTAAATCTTTGCCATTCGGTGTCATCGACCACAGGTTATCGCGGCCACTGCGATTGCTGACGAAATACAATCGACCTTGCCACAGCATTGGGCGGCGATCCGATGAGTGGATGTCGCCACTCAGCCGGGTGGCTTCCTGCGAGCGACCTACCTCGTAGCGCCAGATGGCGGCCGTGGTACCGCCTTGATAGAAGCGGGCATTATCGCCCGTCGTTGCCAGACCATGGCGAATAAAGAACAAGGTCTTGCCGTCGTCAGACAGCACCGCATCATTGGCGTTAGCCAATGGGAAGACGGTTTGCTTGAGGGTGAGTGGATCAATCATAGCCACCACCCGTTGGCCATCCATCCCCTGACTGTGACGCATGGTAAACAGTACCTGGCCTGTATTGGTGAAGCCCAGTACGGTGCTGCGTTCTCCACTAAAGGTCAGGCGCTTGGGCTGTCCTCCGGCGACAGGCATCAGGTAGGCTTCCGGACTGCCTTCATAGGTGGCGGTGAAGGCCAACCAACGCCCGTCGGGAGAGTAGGCAGCGTGGGTTTCCTGACCTGGGTGGGTGGTTAGCCGGGTGGCTTGACCGCCCGCCAATGGTACGGACCATAAATCGCCTTCAGCCGTGACAACGGCCTGATCACCTTGTAAGGTCGGAAATCGAATATAGGCGGCATTCCCGGCATGGATACTGCTGCTACCAAAAGCCAGCACCAGGGCCAGCGCTGTTTGTTTGATCATCATGCTCCCTCGATGGACATCTCGTTCTTTTGCTCTAGACCGCTATGGGTGCGGTTTGACGGTACCAAGCAGCATTGTAGGGGAAAGTAGCGATGCCGGGCATGGGGGAGGCTGGCCCTAGGTAATATCGATGCCAGTAAGGGGGTACTAAGGACGGATCATTTCATTGCAACAGAATGAGCACACAGCCGGAGTTGTATGGCTTGTATGATGTCGTTACCCGTGGGCTTTTGTAGAAAGGCCACGGCCGTGGCCGGCGGGGTGACGTGATCAGCGGGTAAATTGATCGCTTGGCTGAACCGTCCAAATGGTATCGTCATTGGGCCAAGCAATTGTCTGGCCACGTGGTCATGCACCAGTTGTCGCCCTTGATTCTCACCCGCCACAATTCGTGAAGTCAGACCAGATGTGGTTGTGACTACATAAAGCTGACTGGGGATGGGGGCGTATCCACTGATCACCAATTGCCAGCCTGTTTGCAGGGGCCGGGCTGTCAGAGTAATGTCGGCACCCGCTGGCTTGGTCAGGGCACGGCTTAACTGCCGATCGCGACCAGGCCAAAATGAAGCGGCAGTGCCGTCAATGCGAATTTGCGGGGTATAAATCGTACGTTCGTCGGCCTGTCGTGCTGCATGTTGCTGACGTTGGGTAAATGCGGGTTGAGCGAACCGATCCGGCCAGCCCAGACTATCCCAGTAATCGACATGGAAACCGATCGGCACGATACGGTTTGCTACATCATGACTCGCCAGTTTTGATAGCCAGGCATCGGCAGGTGGGCAACTGCTGCAGCCTTCCGAGGTATACAGCTCCACCAGCACATGATGCAGACCATTTGTCCGGGCGATGCAGTCTGCTTGGGCAGGGGATGTCAGCCAGGGGGCAAGTATCAGGACAAGCATAGGGTGGCGCATATCGTGCTCCAGTTCAACGAGGTGACCGATGCTATTGGTCGCTTCGTCCCCTGCTGGCTTACATCGGGTATCAGAACGTGCAGTAATATCGGGGGTAAATGGCCATGTGGTTAGATGTTTATCTAAATCAGTGCCTTGGTTCGTCATGTGGCAATTTGAACACCACTGATGACCATCAACGATGGGGCGAATGGCTGAGTTTTTGCGGCAAATTGCCGACCCAATTACATTGAAAGCCAAAACACTGATAACGGAAGCAGGGTGAGAACAGGCTGTAAAACCGGTCGATTGGTCGCCGCCGTATTCGTTGTAAAGCGCCGCCACAACGGGGGCAGCACAGGGTTTTACCTTCTTCGGCTGAATCGGTTGGAAGGAGATTCGAGGTGTTCATGGTGAGATGCCCTCGGTATTGCTCAGCCATATTCTGGCGGGTCATTGTGGTATGGCGGGATGCATGATCATTGTCCCGCCTTCGTCTTCCCAATACAACAATTCCAGGTATTGCCGATGTGCACTGACGGATGGTAACTGCACCATCGTGATGCCCATATATTGACTGGTACGGCGGTAGGGCCAGCCTGTTGCAATGACTTGATCAGAGGCGACCAAGATAACTTCGCATGCTTTTGTCTGAATCCGGATGTTGTTCTTAATGAGATGGTTATAGCCAATTTACCGCAATGAAGATAGTACGCAACGGACTAAGAACCTGCTCAATGTCTTATTGCGCGACCACGATCGGGGCGCATGTGCTGCTCAACATCCTCATGTATCACACCTACACGCCAGTTTTTGCGCTGCCCTTCACCCCGCTGGTGGCCGCTCATCACAGACCTTGAACAGGTTCTAAGGCCGATTTGCATGCCTGGCAAAAAAGATCCATTCATGATGACTGACAGCATATCGATGAGATGGTTGCCTGATCGACAAATCCTTAAACCCGGAATCGATGGAGGCTGTTGTTTGGCTTGGTTCGTGTGCCGATCTGTTTCAGCATACACACTTCATGGTAAGAACGTAGTTACGCATAAGATCAATGATAAATCTACACTTGCCGACCCTGAAAATTTGTCCGTATGATCATGCCAATACGCAATTCACATCATGAACCGCACGGAATCGTTTCTGACATGCGGTAAGGCAGTTCAACCAGCAAAGGGCAGCGTCATGAAGCAGGCCGGGCAGTGTGTGGATGTGGTAATCATCGGGGCGGGGTTTTCCGGCCTGGGCATGGCAATCAAGCTCAAGCAGTCCGGCCGAACGGATTTCCTGGTGCTGGAGCAAGCTGCCGATGCTGGTGGATGTTGGCGCGACAATACCTATCCCGGCTGTGCTTGCGACGTGCCGGCCCATCTTTACTGCTTCTCGTTTGCGCCTAGGGCGGATTGGTCGCGCAAATATGCTGGGCAGGCTGAAATTCACGAATACTTGCGGCAATGCGTGACCCGGTTTCAACTCGAGCCTTATCTGCGTTTCAATCACTGCGTGATGCGCCTCCAATTCGATGACGAGACCCAGCGCTGGCAGGTGGATTTGGCGAATGGTGGAACCCTATCGGCACGGATCGTGGTGGTGGGTCGCGGCCCGCTTAGTGTTCCCAAGTTGCCAACCATTCCTGGATTGGCGCATTTTCCCGGTCCGGTGTTTCATTCTAGCCAATGGCAGCATCAGCATGATCTGACAGGCAAGCGTGTGGCGGTGGTTGGCACAGGCGCCAGTGCGATCCAGTTCATTCCTGCGTTGGCGAAAGTTGCTGGTGAGTTAACTGTTTTCCAGCGTACACCTGCCTGGGTGTTCCCACGTCCGGATCGTACCATTGGCCGGTTGGAACAACGGCTGTATCAGGCGTGGCCTGCTTTACAACACGGCTATCGGCAATGGCTGTTCAGGCAGCACGAGTGGCGTTATCGCGCATTGGCCCAACCTGCTTCCTGGTCACATAGCCTGGCGGAGCGATTGGCTCGGCGCTTTATCCGACGGCATGTGAAAGATGCAGATAAGGTGCGACTGCTGACACCCAGTTATGTATTGGGGTGTAAGCGGGTATTGTTGTCGAACGACTATTACCCCGCCATGAACCAGCCGCATGTCCAGTTGACACCCAGCGCGCTGCAATCGGTCGATGATCATACATTGGTTGCTGCCGATGGCAGCCGCCATGATGCCGATGTGCTGGTGTTTGGCACCGGCTTTGAGGTGGCCGATAGCTTGCAACCAGGTTGGATCATCGGGCCCAAGCATGAGGACCTGGGTAGCCGCTGGCAACGGGAAGGCATGCAGGCATATCGTGGTATGGCTGTGGCCGGCATGCCCAACCTATTCTTCCTGATCGGTCCCAATTCCGGCCTGGGACACAACTCGCTGGTGCTGATGGTCGAAGCACAGATCGCCAATATCCTGGCTTGTCTGGACCATATGCAGGTGAATCGATACCACGCTTGTCACGTTCATCCAAGCGCTCAGCAGCGATTCAACCAACAGATTCAGAATACCTTTCCAGCGACCGTCTGGACTAGCGGATGCCAGAGCTGGTATCTGGATCAGCACGGTCGGAACACGACACTATGGCCGGGATTGGTCACACAATATCAACAACTGATGGGTAAATGGGCGGCAGAGGATTACGGCTGGTCAATGATGGACATGCCGCCAGCATTGCAGAATAAAAAAAATCGGGCCGAGGTTGCGGTGATGACTGGATAATATGGGATAGGGCGTGTAGGCGCCGAAATCGTTTTTTGAGGATGGATGGGATGCAAGTCAGCAGATGGTTGTTACGCTGTGGGGGTAGGTGAGACCCGTTGAGAGCGTCGGTCACTTAAACGTTGGCGGGGTAACCGGTAATACGGCCGATTTCTTCATAGAGCGGCTTCAAGCGCTTGTACATCCGTTGGTAAACCTTCTCATACAGTTCGGCATAAATGGCCGCGTGCTGTAGGGTGGGCTCGAATTCCGCTCCGATTCGGGTCATGCAGCGGAGGGCACTGGCAAAGTCGCGATGCAATCCGAGCCCCACACTGGCATCAATAGCAGCGCCCAGCCCAGAGGTTTCATACAGATGAGGGCGTGCGACTGGCAGGTTGAAGATGTCGGCCGTCAATTGCAATGCGGCGTCCGATTGCGATCCACCACCCGATACACGTAATTGCCGAATCGGTACGCGAGAGGCTTTTTCGATTCGCTGCTTGCCCTCTTTCAGTGCATACGCCAAGCCTTCCAGAATGGCGCGGTAGACATGGGCACGCGTATGCACGTCGCCAAAACCGATGATGGCCCCCTTGGCTTCTGGCCCAGGCACCTTGATACCGGGGCTCCAATACGGCTGCAACATCAAGCCCATCGATCCAGGGGGAACCGCATTCACCAGTTCGTCAAACAGCTGCTCCGGCGCAATACCTTGTTCCTCCGCGGCCATTTTTTCCAGGTGGCCGAATTGCTCCTTGAACCAGCTGACCATCCAGAATCCACGAAAGATCTGGACTTCGCTGCTGTAATGTCGCGGAACGGCAGCAGGGTAGGGCGGGATGAAGGGTGTGGCTTCGAAATAGCGCTGGCTGGTGACGTTGATCGTGGCAGTGGTACCGTAGGATAGGCAACCAATATCCGGTGTCAGGCAGCCGGCGCCGATGACTTCACAGGCTTTGTCTGCTGCCGCAGCGACCAACGGGAGGCCAACGGGAATGCCCGTCTGTTCTGCAGCAATGGTGCTGATGTGGCCGATGACCGTACCGGGTGGGACCAGCTGTGGCATCTGTTCCGGGCGGATGGGCATGGCTTGCCATTTCCAGTCGCGTTTGCCGGCCCAATCATGCTTTTTGTAATCGAAGGGCAGATAACCGACCTGCGAGCCGATGGAATCCACCATTTCGCCACTGAGTTTGTAATTCAGGTAACCGGACAACAGCAGGTATTTGTCGGTTTTGTCCCAGATGTCCGGCTGATGCTCTGCCAGCCAGTTGGGGTAAGCCTGATGCAAAAAGAACCGGATGGTGTGATCGACGCCCGCCAGTTTGAAAGCCTGTCGCCAGAACCAGGGCAGGGTTGGCACGCGGGTGGCCTTGCGTTGATCCAGCCAGACGATCGCAGGCCGAAGCGGTTGGCCGTGTCTGTCGAGGTTGATCATGGTGCCACGCTGGGTGGTGACCGCAACCCCCTTGATCGCCGCCTTGGGCGCATGGGTCATCGTCCATAAGCGCTGGCAGGCTTGGCACAGGGCTTGCCAGTAATCCTCAGCATGGTGTTCAGCCCAACCGGGCTGGTCCGAAAAGTAGGCCTGTAGCGGTACTTGCGATTTGGCGACCAAGTGACCGTTCAGATCAAACAGTAGCGCACGTACGCTTTGTGTGCCGTTGTCGATGGCGAGCAGGTAATCGTTGGACATCATCACCTTACACCATCAAGCATGGTCGTGTTGCTTGGGGGGATTTGTTCACGCGATGGCAGGCTGTAGTGGCTGGCAATCAGCGCCTGGTAGGCATCGCATTCTGCCTGCCAGCGGGTGTCATCCCAGCCCAATTCTGCCTGACAGCATGTTCGAATGCGTGGAAGCAGCGCGCGGCCACCTTCACGTAAAAGCAAGCCAAGCCGGGTACGCCGTAACAGCAGGTCTTCCAGGTGAACGACTGCCTCGCTGCGGGCTGCCCAACGTAATTCGATCCAATAGGTATCGGTGCCGCTGATCAATTCATGCTCGGTTGCAGGGCCACAAGTCAGTACTGCCTGGGCATCGGTGCCATAGCGGGCCTGCAACCGCTTGCGCAGCATGGCTGGGAGGGTCTGATCCAGCTTGGGCGCGGGTTGAAAGTGTGGAAGGGGCGTCAAATCCAGTGTTTGGTCGAGCCGCGTTTGTGCCTGTTGCAATGCATCCAGTGCGATCACCCGGAAGGTGGTCAACTTGCCACCGGAAACGGTGAGCAGACCCTGCTCCAACCAGCATACATGATCACGACCTTCTTTGGAGGGGGCAGTCTGGCCGCTGGATACTACCGGCCGCACGCCAGCATAGGTGGAAAGCACGTCTTCCTGGGTCAAGTTCAGTTCGGGAAACTGAAACGCCAGTGCTTCCATCAGGTAACTGACTTCTGCCGGGGTAATGCGTGGTTCGCCTTGCAGGTCGTCATGATCCAGATCGGTGGTGCCAACCAGTGTGGCCCCCTCCCATGGGTAGATGAATACAGGCCGTCCGTCCTGTGGGTGCATCAGACTGACAGCCTGGGCCACCGGCAAGCGCCAGCTGGGGAAGAGCAGATGCGAGCCACGCAATGGCCGTAGCCGCTTGCCAACTCCGATCTCCCCACGCAGTTGGTCCGCCCAGGCCCCGGTGGCATTGATGACCACTTTGGCGTGGATGGCGGCGGTTTGCCCCGTCTGTTGGTCAGTCACCTGGGCACCGGTGACTTGGCTGTTTTCACGCAGCAGCGCATCACAGCGGACGTAGTTGATTGCCAAGCCGCCATATGACTGTGCCTCCTGCAACGTACGCAGCACCAGCCTGGCGTCATCGGTCTTGGCGTCCAGATAGCGCATACCGCCCTTCAATTGATGCCGGCTGATATGTGGCGCCAGCATCAGGAATTCTGTCGGATGGTAATAGGCCCGGCTTTTTTCACCCGCAAACCGATCATAAATGGCCAGCCCCAATGAAAACAGCCAACGACCGGGCTTGCGGCCTTGATAGTCGGCAAACACAAAGCTTTGCGGTTCGACCAACCCTGGTGCTGTCTGCAGCAATTGCTGCCGTTCATGTACCGATTCGCGCGTCAGCCGGATCTGGCCTTCCTTCAAATAGCGCAAGCCGCCGTGAACCAGCTTGGATGAACGGCTGGATGTCCCCCAGGCAAAATCCTTCTGCTCTACCAGCAGCGCTTTCAAGCCACGCCGTGCAGCCTCCAGTAGAATGCCTGCACCGGTGATGCCACCTCCGATGACCAACACATCCCAGGGTTCCGCTAGGCGAGGCCAACTGGCCTCACGCCAACCTTGTGTCCACATGGTCATAGCCCAAGGTTGCCGGAATTCATGATGCCATCCGGGTCCAGCTGGCGCACGATGGCCATCAGGGCATCCATGCCCAACGGCCCTTTTTCGGCGGCTAAGTATGGCGCATGGTCTTTGCCGACACCATGCTGGTGACTGATGGTACCGCCCAGTTGTCCCATGGTTTCGCACACGGCCTGCTTCATGGCTTGCCAGCGAGCGTAGTTCTCCTCGAAGCTAGCCGCACGGCGGAACACAAAGGTGGTATAGACACTGGAGCCTTGCGGATAGGTATGTGACAGATGGGTATAGGCATGCACTCTTTCACCGAACTTGGCCAACGCTTCGACGGCAGCCGCTTCGACACGTCGCATCATGGTTTCCACCTTTGGCCAGTCGCAGGCGGTTTCCACCGTATCGGCGCAGTAGCCGTGCTCCCATAGGGTGTTGCGTAAATACACTGAGCGGAATCGGTTGGCCTTCCACTTTTCGCCAAACGCCTTGCCGACAGCCACGCCGCCAAATTGCTTGACGATATCCCTAGCGGCGTGCAATGCCCCGCGGCAGGTGGCCGCATGGCCCGTCACCCCAAACAGCAGTAAGCACTTGGCCCCTTTGATGCCGCGTACTCCCAGGTATTTCTCCAGCATGCCGATCAGGCGCGGGTGTCCAGCCAGCGTCAACGACGTCAACGTTTCCACCTCGTTGGACAAGCGCAGCATCGATAGCGGCAGCCGGCTTTGCACCAAAGTACGCACGGCCGTTTCCGCCTGTGCCCAACTTGGGAAAAACACAGCATGAAATTGCTCGAACTCGGGCAAGGGGGTGACACGAACGGTCGCTTCCGTCAGCACGCCAAAGCGGCCTTCCGAGCCCATGACCAGCTCGCGCAAATCAGGCCCTGCGCTGGATGCCGGGAACGTTGGAATCATGAGCCTACCAGCTGGGGTCTCCACCCGGCCACCTGCGAAAAGCTGCTCGATACGGCCATACCGCAACGATTGCTGGCCCGACGACCGGGTGACGATCCAGCCGCCCAGTGTCGAGTATTCGAATGACTGTGGGAAATGCCCCAAGGTATAGCCCTGTGCCCTTAGCTGCGCTTCCAGATCTGGCCCTGCCACGCCAGCCTGAAACGTGGCCAGTTGCGCGGTATGGTCCAGATGCAGCAGACGATTCAAGCGAGACAGATTCAGCGAGATCACCGGCTGATCGGTCTGTGGCGGAGTCAGGTGACCTACTACGCTGGTGCCACCGGCGTAAGGGATCACAATTGCACGGTGTTGCAGCGCCAGATCGAGTACCTCACGGACATCGTCACCGGATTCGGCGTAAGCAACGGCATCGACAACCCGGCCCAGCTTACCGAAACGTAACCGCAGCCAGTCTGGCAGGCTTTGCCCAAAGCTGGCTCGAACTCGCACTTCTGCATCGGTCGACCAGCGTGGGTGGGTTGGTAAACGGCTGGTAGGTACACTGGCAACGGTTGCCTCAAGGCTGGCATCATCAGGCGATGTCGTCTCGCCTACACGCTCCTGTAAAAACTGCAATGCCGCACCATTCAGCGTTGATTGGATCGTATCGTCACCCCAGCCGTTCCAGCGTCTCACTGTATCAATCCTTGTTATACTCGTTGCAAAAACCATGGCATCTTAAAACAAGCCGCCCATGCGCTCTTGGGCGATCATGACACAGACGTTGTGCAATCATGCCAAATCTCATGCACTCTCCGATTCAAGCTCGCGTTGTGGGCGCCTACTTGCAAGTCTCCCTGGATGTGGCGAGCCAGCGTGGCGTCAACTTGGCTGAGCTGGCGACCGCAGCAGGCTTGCCCGAGCACGCACTGTCGCCAACGCCGGAACAGTTGCCGGTATTGGACTACCTGAAGGCATTGAATGCAGCCGCAACACTGAGCGGTGACACCTACTTTGGCGTGCATGTGGGTGAGGCCATGCGACTGGCGAATTATGCCGTCTATGGCATGATCACCTTATCCTGCCGTACTTTCGGGGAGGCGATGGCGCAAGTGATGCGTTATGAAGTGTTGGCCCATGATCTGGGCCGATCTGGCCTGCGGGTATTGGGGGATGAGGCTGAATATGTTTGGGAGAGCCCCTGGTTGGCTGAATTGCCATGTCGACACATGCCGGAAAGCGTCATGGTCGGTATCAAGACCTTTGTCGACTGGATGGCAGGGCAATCCATGCCAGTATTGGAAGTCTGTTTTGCGCACCCGGCACCAGCCGATGCCAATGAGTTGGAGCGTATCTTCTGCTGCCCGGTACGTTTCAATGCAGACGAATACAAAGCCCGTTTTCCGGCAGCGATCCTTGATTGGCCAGTCCCGCATGCCGAGCCGACACTATTCCCGGTGTTGGTACAACATGCAGAACAACTGTTACAAGCCCGTGAACGACACCAACGCGAACCTGACATTGCGATCAAGGTTCGCGAAGCCATTCTGCAACATCTTAGCCAGGATCGAGCCCGCCTTAGCTGGATTGCCGACACGCTGCAAATGACCGTTCGAACGCTGCAACGTAAATTGAAGGACGCCAATACCAGTTTTCAGACCGTACTGGACAATACCCGCTGCGATCTGGCCAAACACTATTTGCGAGAAACGGATTTGAGTCTGACGGACATCGCATTCCTGCTCGGCTACCAAGAGCAAAGCAGTTTCAATCATGCATTCAAAGAGTGGACGGGAGTGAATCCGGGTGGGTGGCGGAGTCAGGCAAGCGGAAGGTAGTTGAATGACCGCATTGTTTATCCGTCAATCGTTCAGTTCACGTTTAAACATTACGGCCATGCCGTTTCGATGCGTACTGCAAACAAAATGCAGACTTTTCAGCTACAAGTATTTCAATTCACTGATTGTTGCTAATGCGTGGCTGGTAAAATTCAGCAAAGTACCTGAGACAGCGCGTCGCAATGTAGCATATAGGATATTTACTGGCCGCTTTAAATTTTGGGCAGTGTGACACCTTTCTGTCCCAGATATTTTCCACCACGATCTTTGTAAGATACCTCACATATCTCATCCGATTCGAAAAACAATACCTGTGCTACACCTTCATTGGCATAGATTTTTGCTGGCAACGGAGTGGTATTGGAGAACTCCAGTGTCACGTGGCCTTCCCATTCCGGTTCGAAAGGGGTGACATTGACAATGATACCGCAACGAGCATAGGTGGATTTGCCCAGGCAAACAGTCAATACTGAACGCGGGATGCGGAAATATTCAACTGTGCGGGCGAGTGCAAACGAATTGGGCGGGATGATGCAGGAGTCGCCTTTGAATTCGACAAAAGAGTTCGGATCAAAATTTTTGGGGTCGACGATGGTGCTGTTGATGTTGGTAAATACCTTGAATTCATCAGCGCAACGAATATCGTAACCATAGCTGGATGTGCCATAGGAAACGATCTTATGACCATTTACTTCTCGGACCAGGTTTGGTTCGAACGGCTCGATCATGCCGTGTTTCTCAGCCATTCGGCGAATCCATTTATCTGATTTGATGGACATGGCGTATTTCCTGTTTCAGTTGAGGGCGGTAGTCTAACCAACCGCCCATGATTTGCATATGTGTGATGGTTAAACACCCATGCACGGTGGGTGCTGGTCTGGGTCGTAAAAGGTGAGAGGCCTGAATTGTATGCTTGTTGGCACATTCACGACGGATATTAGGTATTCTGGATCACAATCTTCGGGAACTTGGATGAAAAATCCTGAGCTTTTTCACCAATCTTGACGGCAACACGACGGGCGATCTGCTTATAGATGTCTGCAATCTGTCCGTCTGGCTCAGCTACGACAGTGGGTTTACCTGCGTCGGTCGACCGTCGGATCGACATGTCTAACGGCAATTGACCCAACAATTCTACGTTGTAATCCACGCTCATTTTTGCACCACCGCCCTCGCCAAAAATGGGCTCGGTGTGGCCACAGTTGGAGCAGATGTGCATGCTCATGTTTTCGACAATACCCAAAATCGGTACGCCGACTTTTTCAAACATTTTCAGTCCCTTGCGAGCATCCAGCAAGGCAATGTCTTGTGGTGTGGTGACAATAACGGCACCAGTGACGGGAATTTTCTGCGATAAGGTCAGTTGTATGTCACCAGTACCCGGTGGCAGGTCAATGACCAGATAGTCGAGGTTATCCCAACGGGTTTCGTTTAGTAATTGGGTCAGAGCCTGGGTAACCATGGGGCCGCGCCAGACCATGGGTTGTTCCGGGTCAATCAGATAACCGATGGACATGGTTTGTATGTCATATTGCACTACTGGCGTCATCGTCTTGCCATCCGGCGATTCTGGCCGTTGTTGCTCGCAACCCATCATGGTGGGTTGCGAGGGGCCGTAAATGTCCGCATCCAGTAAGCCAACTCGTGCCCCTTCTGCCGCCAGTGCCAATGCCAGATTGACCGAAGTGGTTGATTTGCCGACCCCACCCTTGCCAGAGGCAACGGCGATGATGTTCTTCACTCCACTCAGTAATGGGATGCCACGTTGCACACCATGCGAGGTAATGACGGAGCGAACATGGACATTGATGGTGCCCAATCCGTCCAGGCCGGTAAGCGAATCCTGGATCAATTGGGCCAAACCCGCCGCTTGCGACATGGCCGGATAGGCGAGTTCAATGTCGATGGTGGTTTGACTGTCCTCGATCTTGATATGTTTGACTGCTTTACCGGTAATGAAGTCTTTGCCGGTATTCGGGTCGATTACCTGCGCCAGGCAGTCACGGATTGCTTGTTCGTTGGGTGTCATGGTCGGCTCCCCCGCTTTACCGGGGTTTAAGATGCGTTGCAAAAACTGTTTCATACAGATCACTTGGGTTGTGGGGCGAGTGTATCAAAGCCCGAGATTTGAACAAGTGACTTGCGACAAGTTTTCTATGACAGTTTCGGTTGGTGTTGTTGGGTGACCGCGAAATATTGTGACCTGTGGATGTCCGGTGTCAGCCGGAAGCCTCAGCGACGGAACGGCTTGCCAGTGGAAGTGTCACGCAAAACCGGGCTCCTTTGTTCCCTGGGCGTTCATACCAAACTCGACCAGCCATGGAAGTAGTAAGCCGTTTGACAATTGACAGACCCAAGCCTGTGGAATGCTCACCACCAGTTGGACGGGCAGAAAGTTTGGCGAACGAACGGAACAGCTGGGGCATTTCATCAGGCTGGATGCCAGGGCCTTGATCTTCTACTTCGAGCCTAGCCAAACCGCTGGATTCGATGAGTCGGATGGTCACCATGCTGCCAGCGGGTGAGAATTTGATGGCATTGGAAATCAGATTTTCACAAATCTGGTAAACCAGTTCAGCATCAGCCCAAATGTCGATATGATCGGGCATTTGTGACTGCAAGCTGATCTGTTTGCTCGCAGCCCAATCATTCAGCTCATCCAGTACGCAATGAATGCTGCCACACCAGTCCATTCGAGTAGCATTGACCTGCAATTTACCTGATTCGATGGCATCCAGATCCAACAACTTGGTGATGATGTCCATCATTCGGACCGTAGCCTGATGCATATTTCCCAGCATGGCCGACGATTTTTCGGCTGGCCACTGGCTGATTTTGTGCTTCAACAGATCGCTGGCTGCCCGCAATTGACTTACAGGATTTTTCAGGTCATGTGCGGCAATACGTAACAATTCAGTTTTTTCGTGATTCAGACGGTCCAATTCGTGATTGGCGTCTTCCAACTTCTTATTGGTTTGCAGCAGTGCCTCTGTTCGTTCTTCAACCCGTTGCTCCAGCATGCGCTCAGTAGTGCGGAGGGTATGCAACGCCAATTCACGAGCTGCTTCACGTTGGCGGTGCATTTGCCGGTAACGATCTGACAGTGCAATGGCCAGCAATAACATTTCAATTGGAATGGAAAGATGCGTGCCATACAAACTCAAAAACTCAGTGCTGGCCAAGCCGGCAGCCCGTAATGCGGTTATCAGCAGGGCGGACAGCCACACACATTGCGAGAACACCAGAAAACGGGCAATCAACTGGCCACGTTGCCAGCATAAAATACCGGCAGTGACACACAGAATCCCGCTGATTAGGGCCAGCAGGGTATTGATACGAGACAGCAGCACTTGGTCTGCCAGGTTGGTGACAGCGCCAATCATGGTAAGCAAGCAGGCCGTGACAATGATCCACAATGCGGTATTCAAGCGTTCGGCAGTTACCTTGAGTTTCAGAAAATACAAGGTGAATAATGCTAAGCCTGCAATACCCATTGCCGCAAACAGGTTGACTGCGACATTCTGGAAATAGATGGCATTTGGCCAAAGATAACGATAGGCCAGCCCACTGTGGGTCAATTGCCACATGCCGATGCCAAATACGGAAATGACGTAATACAGATAGCTGATGTGGATGCGCGACAAATACAACACCAGATTATATGCCGCCAAAGCAAAAATGAAACCAAAATACAGGCCAAATACCAAGTGCGTGGTTTCACTCTTGCGTGCATAGCTTTCCGGATCCCAAAGGGTCGTTGGTACGGTCATGCTGCTCTGGGTTTGTACTCGCCAGTACAGTGTAACTGGGGTGTTGGTGGGTAGCGTCAGGGGAAAGGTGAATTCACGGGTTGGCAGTGGCCGTGCAGCATAGGCCAGCGTGTCACCTGCCCGTAGCAATCGATACCGATTTGGTTGGTTGGTTTCTGGTACATAGAAATCGATCTGGTCCAAGGCAGGCAAGTCAATATTGACCATCCAGCTATTGCGTGTACCAGTATTGTGCAGCGTGATTTTGAACCAGTAGCTGGCTTTGGTATAGCCAAATGCCGCTTGTTTACCAGTGGGTTGCTGAAATTGTGCTTGCCGTTTTGCACTTTGAATATCGGCCAGGGTCCATTCGCTCTTTGTGTCCACCAGAAATTGCAGGTGCCCATCCAGATTCAACCTGGTGGTAGCGTTTCCAACTTTGGTCACGTCAGCATGGCCATAAAGCGATAACAGGCAAAGCAATATGGCGATGGCTAAACGTTGTAGCATGGGTAAGATTAACGGTCGTGAAAAAGAGACAGAGTGTCAGTTTGCATCCAACGACAGAAACCGAAGGCATCGGCTTGGTCGCCAGGCAGGACTGGGCGGGATTGCGACGGCATTTCCAGAAAGGGAATCGAGTCGTTTGGTTTCAAGGTAGCTGCTGTCCTCTTGTTTGCTTGATATTTGCCAAATTACAATCGAATATGCCAGACCACACCATCGTCGGGGTGGTAGGTGCAGCAATCTGCTCATGATATCCAGATGCCATCATTGGCAGTTTTTGAAAGGTGTATCAGGGCTCAGCAGATAATCATCAGTATATTTTATCCAGGTAACGTATTAAAAGGTAAAAACACGTTTTAATCGTTGCCAGTAAAGTCATTTAATTTTAATAAGTGCGGAAATTGTTATGTAATAAATAAAAAGCCCTTCTTGTAAGAAGGGCTTGAATATTGCTTGATGATGAATCAAGTAAGTATTCGCTCTAGTACGCCATGATAAATCTCAGACAGCTTGGGCAGATCATCAATGGCAACACATTCATTGAGCTTGTGGATCGTGGCATTGATCGGGCCAAACTCCACGACCTGAGGGCAGATCTGTGCAATGAAGCGTCCATCGGATGTGCCACCGGTCGTTGACAGTTCGGGTGCAAATCCACAGATTGCTTCAATGGAATCGGACAATGCCTGAACCAATGGACCTCGTTCGGTCAGGAAAGGGTTGCCGGATAGGGTCCATTCAATTTGATAGTCAAGTTGATGTCGATCAAGAATGGCGTGAACGTTGTCTTTGAGCGACTGTTCAGTATTTTCTGTTGAAAAACGGAAGTTGAACAATAGCTCACACTTGCCAGGGATGACGTTGTTGGCACCAGTGCCAGAATGGATATTTGACACTTGCCAAGTGGTCGGCGGGAAGTAGTCATTTCCTTGATCCCATTCGGTATTGGCCAGTTCGGTTAGTGCGGGGGCCAGCAAATGAATCGGGTTCTTTGCCAGATGTGGGTAGGCAATATGCCCCTGTATGCCCTTCACCAGCAAACGACCAGACAACGATCCACGTCTACCATTCTTGATGACATCGCCAAAACGCTCGCTGGACGTCGGCTCGCCTACAATGCAGCAGTCAATATGTTCCCCACGAGCGGCCAACGCTTCGACCACTTTGACGGTACCGTTGATTGATGGCCCTTCCTCGTCAGAGGTAATCAGCATGGCAATCGACCCTGTCGGGCGTTTATGTTCAGACAAAAATGATTCAGTTGCTGTAACAAAAGCCGCCAGTGAGGCTTTCATGTCGGCTGCGCCTCGCCCAAACAGCATGCCGTCCTTGATGGTTGGCATGAATGGGTCTGTATGCCATTGATCCAGTGGGCCGGTCGGGACAACATCGGTATGACCAGCAAAGCAGACCACTGGCCCTTCCGTGCCTAACCTGGCCCAGAAGTTGTCAACATCGGCAAAGCGCATGCGTTCAACGGTAAAGCCCAGCTTCTCCAGACGCTCAATTATGATGTCCTGGCAGCCTGCGTCGTGTGGGGTGTTGGAAGGCAGTGAAATCAGTTGCTCAGTAAGCAGCAGGGTTGGATCTTGATTCATTTACCGAATACCTGCTGATATGTCTGTTCATCAAAACCCAGATAAAGTTTCCCATTTGCTTCCAGCACGGGGCGTTTGATCACGGATGATTTGTCCAACATCAGCGCGATGGCACTCTGTTCGTTGTTTACTGTCGCCTTCTGTTCGTCGCTCAGTTGCCGCCAGGTTGTACCCTGGCGGTTCACCAGCTTTTCCCAGCTGACCTGTTTCAGCCAGTCGCTCAACATGGCTTCGGTCACACCAGCTTTTTTGAAATCATGAAACGGGATATCGATCTGGTTGGCTGCGAGCCATTCGCGCGCCTTTTTGACCGTATTGCAGTTGGGAATGCCGTAAATTTTCATTCTTGTGTATCGTCAATGGGGTGAATCGATCAGATCAATATCGAAGCTGACCTTGGGTTGGTCGGATCCATCCTTGTTTTCCAAGGGTGAATCGTTCTTGTTGCCATTTTCATCCACCACTTCGCCATGGCTGACCAGCCAGTGCAGGTTGGTGGGGGAGTCTGCGTGCAACATGGCTTCGTCGAGCGTGATCTTGCCTTCTTTGTAAAGCCGGTAAAGTGCTTGTTCGAAAGTCTGGGAGCCTTGATGCAGCGAGTTTTCCATGGCTTCCTTGATCTCGTTGACTTCCCCGTTGCGGATCAGCTCGGCGACGCGGTTCGAATTTAACAACACCTCGACCGCCGGGAGCAACTTGCCATCGATGCCGCGCACCAGCCGTTGCGATATCACGGCACGTAACGATGTCGACAAATCCAGTAACAGACCGGGCCGCGCGTCCTCCGGGAAGAAGTTGATGATGCGATTCATGGTGTGATAACTGTTGTTGGCATGCAACGTTGACAGGCATAAGTGGCCTGACTGCGCATAGGTCAATGCCTGCATCAAGGTGTCCTTGTCACGAATTTCACCAATCATCAGTACATCTGGTGCTTCACGCATTGCGTTCTTCAATGCATCAGCGTAAGTCTTGGTATCGATACCGACTTCCCGTTGGTTGACAATGGATTTCTTGTGGCGATGCTGGAATTCGATCGGGTCTTCAACCGTCAGAATATGGCCAGGAGTGGTTTCGTTACGATGGTTCAGCATGGCTGCCAGGGTAGATGACTTACCGGAACCGGTCGCACCTACCATCAAAATCAATCCGCGCTTGAGCATACACAATTCACCCAAGACTTCTGGCACGCCCAATTCACCCAATTTGGGTGGTGTTGCTTTGATGTAACGAATCACAATTCCGCAAGCGCCACGCTGTCGGAATATATTGACCCGGAAACTGCCAACATCCGCGATCGGAATGCCGAAATTCATCTCCCACTCAGCTTCAAACCGGGCAATCTTTTCAGCATCCATCAAACTGTAAGCACATTGCTTGACCTGTTCGACACTTAGAATTTGCTGATTGACCGGCATGACCACACCTTGCAGTTTGATCT
The DNA here is from genome assembly GCF_005503445.1 of Chitinivorax sp. B. Taxonomy (NCBI): domain Bacteria; kingdom Pseudomonadati; phylum Pseudomonadota; class Betaproteobacteria; genus Chitinivorax; species Chitinivorax sp. B. Next base: position 37,024 of record NZ_SCOH01000021.1, read on the forward strand.
GAATCGGCGCGCCTGCCGTAAAGAACAGATCGGAAGCGTGCTTCTCGGCCATGAGCTTGAAAAGGGGAGTGAGATCCATGAAAGCGTGTCCTGCGTTGATGGTGTGTCAACATGTCGGCTTGTCTGGCATGCCGACGTGCTGCACAACCTTATGGTTGGTACCGGGCCCAATGCAACTGACCATCATTGAAAAAGACCCATCCTCGGCCAAGCGTGCCTTATGGGCCGATTACTGGTGCAAAAGCTGCGACTTTATAACAAAAGCATGTGGTTTTCGAGCCCTGTTCTCGTGGCCAACGGCATTCATCATATTGCTCAGACTGTCGCGGGCTAAGTAGACAACGGCAATATTGAAGTTTTGTCACCTGTGAAAACGATGTGATTAGCTTGGTGTGTCAAACATAACAAGTTCGGTACACTATCAATGTGCAATCACGCAGGCGGTAAATCGAGTTTAGCACAGCAAAATTGGCCTCGCGCTCAACAAAAAACCCGCGACTGGCGCGGGTGTTCTTGTTGAAGACAGTGCTCGATCAGGCGGGCTGTTTTTTCATTTCTTCGTCACGTAGCGCACGACGCAAGATCTTGCCAACATTGGTTTTGGGTAATTCCGTACGGAACTCCACGAACTTGGGAATCTTGTAGCCAGTCAGATTTTTCTTGCAGTGCTCTATGATGTCTTTCTCGGTAATTGATGGGTCTTTCTTCACAACAAAGACTTTGACTACCTCACCGGATTTTTCATCTGGCACACCGATGCAGGCGACCTCCATAATGCCGGGTAAAGCTGCAATAACCTCTTCGATTTCGTTAGGATAGACATTGAAGCCCGATACCAGCACCATGTCTTTCTTGCGATCCACCAATTTGAAAAATCCATCTTCATTCATGATGGCCATATCGCCAGTGGCTAGCCAGCCGTCACCCTTCAAGACTTTGGCGGATTCTTCAGGGCGTTTCCAGTATCCAAGCATGACTTGTGGGCCACGAACCCACAATTCGCCAGATTCGCCTAATTTGACTTCGTTTCCATTCTCATCACGTACCGAGCATTCGGTAGAAGGAATCGGTAAGCCGATGCAGCCAGAGAATTCCGTCACATTTAATGGATTAATGCATGCAGCGGGTGAGGTTTCAGTCAGTCCATATGCTTCAATCAATGGTACACCTGTTGTCTGCTTCCATCGCTCTGCGACGGCTTTTTGAGTTGCCATGCCACCACCTAACACCATCTTCCACGTCTTGAAATTCAATTTGGCGAAGTCTGGATTGTTTAGTAAGGCATTGAACAAGGTATTTAGCCCGGTCATGGCTGTGACAGGGTACTTGGCCAATTCTTTGACAAAGCCGGGAATGTCGCGAGGATTGGTAATCAGAATGGTATGTCCACCCACTTTGGTGAACACCATGCAGTTCGCTGTCAATGCAAATATATGGTATAGCGGTAATGGTGCCACGACGACTTCGGCACCGTCCTGGAGGGCGGGTTTAATCCAGGCATGTGCCTGCTGCATGTTGGCGATGACGTTGCGATGCGTGAGCATTGCGCCTTTTGATACACCAGTTGTTCCACCGGTATATTGCAAGAACGCCAAATCATCGTGGGTGACATCATATGTCTTGAGCGGCTGGCTGCGACCTTTGGCAAGAGCATCGTTGAATCCGGTGGCGCCGGGTAGGCTAAAGTCTGGCACCATTTTTTTAACGTGCTTGACGACCAGATTTACAATCAGCGACTTGGGGAAGCCCAGCATGTCGCCAATACGTGTAGTGATAACGTTTTTAATCGGCGTACGCTTGGCCACCTCTTGCAGGACGCTGGCAAAATTTTCAATGATGACAATGGTTTCCGCACCTGAATCCTTAAGTTGATGCTCAAGTTCTCGCGGGGTGTAAAGCGGATTGACGTTGACTACGGTCATCCCTGCGCGTAACGCGCCAAAAACGGCAATCGGGTACTGCAGTAGATTGGGCATCATGATGGCTACGCGATCGCCTTTTTGCAGGCCCAACGTATTTTGAAGGTATGAGCCAAACTGCTGTGTCAGCTGATCGACCTCGCCATACGTCAGTGTCTTGCCCATACAAGAGAAGGCTGAGCAATTGGCAAATTTCTTCGCACTTTTTTCAAACACTTCTCCGACGTTCTTAAACTCGTTGAGGTCGATTTCCGCCGGAACGCCGGACTGGTAGTGTTTCAACCAGATTTTTTCCATGCTTTACTCTCCCGATTGGTGTGCTGCTAACATGTGTAATGTGGAAAACCGGCCGGTCCTGAATGGATATGAACCTTGTTGACTAAGTGTTTGATCCAGATATCGAAACAGGGGCTGGGGAAAATACCTATATGCAAAATTCAATATTGTGGTTTGCCGTAACTGTAACGGATTTGATGGCAGGGTGCAAAGCGGATTCCAGCCATTTTCTCCCTTGTCACGACGTGATAGTGCGCATTTCGATGGCGGGGTGATGCGCCGCTGCGAGCGCTTCAAACCTACTGTTTATTCAATGGGGCTTTGTCTCGGTAATGGTTTTCTGGTAAACTCTTATCGATTTTCTAGAGATGGGCGTTACGCCCATTTTTTATTTCTCAGGACGGAATATATGGATTTGCGGCATCTGCTTGAAACAACGCTGACGGGTTTGGGTTATGAAATGGTCGACCTGGAGCTTGGGCGTGGCGGGATGATTCGCATATTCATGGATTCGCCGAACGGTATCACGGTAGACGACTGCGTCAAGGTCAGTAATCACCTGACACGCATGTTCATGGTTGAAAACATTGATTTCGAACGGCTTGAGGTGTCGTCGCCAGGGTTGGATCGGCCGCTGACCAAAGAGTCTGATTACACCCGTTTTGCTGGCCAAAAGGTCAAGATCAAGCTTCGTGTGCCGATTGATCGGCGCAAGACTTTTGCTGGGACATTGATTGGCCTGCACGATGGTCGTCTCAACCTGGAGGTGGACGGTGCCCCAGTCGAGATCGATCTATCCAATATTGACCGGGCTCGACTGGATCCTCAGTTCTGACGAAATCGCGTGGGTTGGAAAACGCAACGCTATATGAGATTGGCGGGCCTACTGCCCGCCCATAGGTAATGAAGCCGGAGGTGTGATAGATGAGTCGCGAAATGTTGTCGCTGGTAGATGTGCTGGCGCGCGAAAAAAACGTCGACAAGGAAATTGTATTTGGCGCACTTGAGCTTGCGCTGGCGTCGGCGACAAAAAAGCGTTTCTCGGATGAGGATGTAGATGTTCGCGTCTCCATCGACCGCAGTTCTGGCGCGTATGAGTCATTCCGTCGCTGGCATGTGGTGGCTGATCAGGATTGGTTATCTGAAGGTCGGGAAATCGGCCTGACGGAAGCCCGCAAGCAAAAGTCCGATATCGAAGTCGGTGACGTATTGGAAGACCCGCTGGAAGCAATTGAGTTTGGTCGTATTGGCGCTCAAACTGCCAAGCAGGTGATTTTGCAGCGTATTCGTGATGCGGAGCGTGAGCAGTTGCTGAATGATTTTCTGCAACGTCGGGAGCACTTGGTCAACGGTGTGATCAAGCGCATCGAGCGTGGTAACGCCATCATTGAATGCGGCAAGCTTGAAGCGTTGTTGCCACGTGAGCACATGGTCCCCAAAGAGAACCTTCGCGTTGGCGATCGTGCCCGTGCGTTCTTGTTACGTATTGATCGTGGTGGCCGTGGCCCACAATTGATTTTGTCGCGTACGGCCAAAGAATTCCTGATCAAATTGTTTGAGCTGGAAGTGCCGGAAATAGAAGAACGTTTGATTGAGATCAAGGCTGCAGCTCGCGATCCAGGTTTGCGTGCCAAGGTTGCCGTTAAGTCCAACGACCCGCGCATTGACCCTCAAGGCACATGTATTGGCATGCGTGGCTCCCGTGTGCAAGCGGTAACCAATGAACTGGCGGGTGAGCGTGTTGACATCGTGTTGTGGTCGAATGATCCGGCCCAGTTCGTTATCAACGCGCTGTCGCCTGCTGAGGTAACCAGTATCGTCATTGACGAAGACACGCACAGCATGGATGTGGTGGTTGATGAAGACCAACTGGCGCAGGCAATTGGTCGTGGCGGTCAAAACGTTCGACTGGCTTCCGAACTGACTGGCTGGACGATCAATATCATGACGGTTGATGAGGCTGAAAAGAAGCATGAGGCTGAGTATGAGCAGATCCGTAATCTGTTCATGTTGTCACTTGATGTTGATGAGGAAGTGGCTTCAGTGCTGGTGCAGGAAGGTTTTTCGACACTGGAGGAAGTCGCTTACGTGCCCTTGGCCGAAATGATGGAGATCGAAGGTTTTGATGAGGATCTCGTCAATGAGCTACGTAGTCGCGCACGTAATTCTTTGCTGACACAAGCGATTGCCAGCGAAGAGAAAAAGGAAAACGAGGCCGGTAGCCTCATGAGTATCGAAGGTATGGACGCCGACACCTCGCATGCGCTGGTCGAGAAAGGCGTGGCAACACGTGACGATCTGGCAGACCTGGCAGTCGACGACCTGGTCGAGATGACCGGTATGACGCCGGAACGTGCCAAGGCGCTGATTCTGTCAGCCCGCGCACACTGGTTCGCCGAGTAACAGTGCATCTGACTCACGATCAGGCATGCAATACATTTAGGAGTCGTAATGGCGGAAACGAACGTACAACAGTTTGCCAGCGAATTGGGCCTTCAGTCGGAATTGCTACTGGAGCAACTAAAAGCAGCGGGTGTCAGCAAGAGCAAGACGACCGATCTCTTGACCGAGCAGGATAAGACGCGTCTCTTGGACTACTTGCGCCGTTCTCACGGAAATAAGGACGACAAGCAAAAGATTACGCTGACACGTCGAGAGACGTCTGAAATCCGAAAGTCGGATGCTACCGGAAAAGCGCGCACGATTCAGGTTGAAGTACGCAAAAAGCGTGTATTTGTGAAGCGTGATCCAAATGATGCATCAGTGGCTGAGGATGTCCCTCCGATGCCTGAGCCGGAAATTGAAGTCGTGCTGCCGCAGGTATCTGTGATTGACGAGCAAGAGCGTGCTGCACGTGAAGCAGATGCGCGCCGTCAGGCTGAATTGCAGCAGCGTCAGGCAGAAGAGCTCCGTCAGAAACAGGCTCGTGAAGCAGAGCGCCGGGCGCATGATGCCGTTGGCCAAGAAAAAACAGTTGAGTCGGCGGTTGTGATCAAAGAAGAGCCTGTGGCTGAAGTTGCGATCATGCCTGAGCCTGTTCCGACTCCCGCGCCCGTAGAAGTAACCCCAGTACCAGCACCATCTAAGGCAGACACAACTTTGCACGTATCCGAACATCGAACTACTGAAGCACCCAAGCCGGCTCAACGTCCTGCGCAGCCTGCAAATAAACCCGCAGCAAACAAGGCTGCAACGCAGCCTCCTAAGGCTGCAGACAAAAAGGCCGACAAGGGCAAATCTGGTGGTGGGCGCGAGTCTGGTTGGGATGACTCTGCCAACAAAAAGCGCGGTCTCAAGGTGCGTGGGGGTGACTCGAGTGGTGGTTGGCGTGCTGGCGGTAAAGGTCGCAATCGTGGCGACGCGCAGCATGCTTTCCAGCAGCCGACTGAGCCCATTTCTCGCGAGGTGGTGATTCCGGAAACCATTACGGTTGCTGAATTGGCCCATAAAATGTCGGTCAAGGCTGCCGAAGTGATCAAGAACTTGATGAAAATGGGCATGATGGTGACCATTAATCAGGTATTGGATCAGGAAACAGCCATGATCGTGGCTGAAGATATGGGCCATAAGCCACAGGCAGCGAAGGCGGATGACCCCGAAGCATTCTTGGCGGATCATGCTGAGTCCGAGCTGCGGGTTGAGCCTCGCGCACCGGTTGTGACGGTCATGGGGCACGTCGATCATGGTAAGACTTCACTGCTGGACTATATTCGCCGTACTCGAGTGGCAAGCGGTGAGGCTGGTGGTATTACCCAGCATATCGGTGCGTATCATGTAGAAACCGAGCGTGGAATGATCACTTTCCTCGATACCCCAGGTCACGAAGCGTTTACAGCAATGCGTGCACGTGGTGCCAAGGTAACGGACATCGTAGTATTGGTCGTTGCGGCAGATGATGGTGTGATGCCTCAGACTATTGAAGCGATCCACCATGCCAAGGCGGCTGGCGTGCCTATCGTGGTTGCGGTGAACAAGATTGATAAGCAGGATTCCAATCCAGAGCGCATCCGTCAGGAGTTGGTGGCACAGGAAGTTGTACCCGAGGACTGGGGTGGTGATGCCATGTTTGTTGACGTATCTGCCAAGACTGGCCACGGTATTGACGACCTGCTGGAAGGTATCTTGCTTCAGGCTGAAGTATTGGAACTAAAGTCGGCGAAAGATGCGCCCGCAAAAGGTTTGGTTATCGAAGCGCGACTGGATAAAGGTAAGGGCCCGGTGGCGACCATCCTGGTGCAGTCCGGTACCTTGAAGCGTGGTGATGTTATTCTGGCTGGGTCGGCGTTTGGTCGGGTTCGCGCGATGCTGGATGAGAATGGGAAGCCGATTCAATCTGCGGGGCCGTCCATTCCTTGTGAAATTCAAGGCTTATCTGATGTGCCAAATGCCGGCGAAGAAGTGCTGATGCTGCAAGATGAGCGCAAGGCCCGAGAGATCGCCTTGTTCCGTCAAGGTAAGTTCCGCGATACTTTGTTGGCTAAGCGTCAAGCTGCGAAGCTTGAGAACATGTTCCAGCAAATGGGTGAAGGGGAGGTGAAGAACCTGCCTTTGATCATCAAGGCTGATGTACAAGGTTCGTGCGAAGCACTGGCTGCCTCACTGCAAAAACTGTCGACCGAAGAAGTGCGTGTCAATATCGTACACGGTGCTGTCGGGGCGATTTCCGAATCAGATGTCAACTTGGCCATTGCATCGCAGGCTGTCATCATTGGCTTCAACATTCGTGCTGATGCCAATGCTCGCAGACTCGCTGAATCTGAAGGTATCGATATTCGTTACTACAACATTATCTATCAAGCGGTGGATGATGTTAAAGCAGCGATGTCCGGCATGTTGGCGCCAGAGAAGCGAGAGCAGGTAATTGGTAATGTTGAAGTCCGTCAGGTATTCCATGTATCAAAGATCGGTACGATCGCCGGTTGTTTTGTGCATGATGGTCTGATCAAACGTAATGCACGTGTTCGTGTGTTGCGTAGTAACGTGGTGATCCACGATGGTGAGCTGGAGTCACTAAAGCGTTTCAAGGACGACGTGAAGGAAGTGAAGCTAGGCTACGAATGTGGTCTGCAGGTTCGCAACTTTAACGATATCGTTGAGGGTGACTTCCTCGAAGTGTATGAAATCATTGAGGTTGCACGTACGCTCTAATTGTCCGATACAGGCTGTCAGTATTACCTTGGCAGCCTGTTGGGACATTGCGGGCGAGAGCGCCTCGCTCGCAGCGAGTAAGGAAGTATGGCAAGAGACTTTTCCCGTTCGGATCGCGTTGGTCAACAAATTCAGCGTGAATTGCCGGACATCATCCGTTTTGATTTGAAAGATCCACGTATTGGGATGTTGACTATCACCGACGTGGAGGTAACGCGTGACTATTCTCATGCAAAAGTGTTTTTCACCGTTCTGGGTGACGCGGAGCAACAAGCTCGAACGCTTGAAACGCTGGAGCACGCTGCAGGGTTCCTGCGAAACGAGTTAGGTAAACGCATCAAGATGCGCACTATGCCATTGCTGCATTTCAAGTATGACGTATCAGTTGAGCGTGGTATGCAGTTGTCGAGTTTGATTGATCAGGCCGTCTCTGATCATGCCAAGGACGATGACGAAGCGTGATGCAGCAGCTCAAACGAATAAGACGGCCAATTACAGGTGTATTGTTACTTGATAAGCCATTGGGTTTTTCAAGTAATGGCGTCTTGCAAAAAGTGAAATGGCTTTATCAGGCCGAAAAAGCAGGGCATACAGGCAATTTGGATCCGCTGGCTACTGGGTTGTTACCTGTGTGTCTGGGGGAAGCGACCAAGTTCTCACAAGCGCTGTTGGATGCAGATAAAGCATATATTGCTACCATCAAACTGGGGCAGACCACTACGACTGGGGATGCTGAAGGCGATCTGCTTGAGCAGCGGTCTGTTCAATACACTGTCGAGCAATTGAACTTAGTGTTGCAGTGTTTGATCGGCCCGATTAAGCAAGTGCCGCCAATGTATTCTGCCTTGAAGCATCAGGGGCGTGCGTTGTATGAGTATGCCAGGCAGGGCCTTGAAATCGAACGTAAGTCACGAGATGTGACTGTCTATTCGATTCAGCTTCTGGAGGTGGGCCATGATGTCATCAAGATTGATGTCTCCTGTAGTAAAGGCACATATATCCGGGTCTTGGCAGAAGACATCGGCCGGAAATTGGGTTGCGGTGCGCATTTAATTGGATTACATCGTACTCGAACAGCAGGTTTTCATGTGCATGATGCGGTAACCGTTGAGGCTTTGGAAGCCATGGGCATGGCTGAGCGGGATGCCTTGCTGATGGCGGCGGATTGCCTATTGTCCACCTTACCTTCGGTCGAGATATCGTCGGACTCCAGTTATGCATTTACACACGGACAATCGGTTCGTCATAAAGTAAACATGTGTGCCGGAGAGGTACGTGTGTATGACCCGTTAGGTGGTTTTTTGGGATTGGGCGAGATGACGTCGGATGCCAAAATTGCACCTAAGCGGGTGTTAAGGATTGATCGCTGAGTCATGTGCTTGGTGGTTTATGTGTTGCGCTAAGCAAGTTAGTCTTCGCCATCGACAACTTGAGAATGTGCCTGTTGCAAAGGTACAATAAGCGTTTTTGAATATTTTGGAGAATACCGAACATGGCTATGAATGCTGTAAGCAAAGCCGAAGTAGTTAAGCAATTCGCGCGTCAAGAAGGCGATACCGGTTCCCCTCAAGTGCAAGTCGCACTGTTGACTGCTCGTATCAACGACCTGACTGGTCATTTCAAAACCCATCAAAAAGATCACCACGGCCGTCGCGGCCTGTTGAAAATGGTAAGTCGCCGTCGCCGTTTGCTGGATTACCTGAAGGATACTGATCTGGATGGTTACCGCGCTCTGATCGAGAAGCTCGGCCTACGTAAGTAAGCCAAATCTGGAAGTCGGGTCGGACTTTTGTCTGACTGTCTTGTTGGGTAGGTGACCGATTATCAATTCTGGTAGCTGGTTGCCATCCGGCCCGTCTCCATTCTCTTATTTCAACCCGCAGCGTCCAGTCTCTATCGAGCGTCTGGCAGGTTGTTGAAAGTGGCTTGTTTACCAAGGGCTTGTTACAGGTCACTTTCCACAGCCTGCTCGTTCTGACCAACGCCAAAACGAACTGCACGTTGCGCGACTTTTTTGAAAGGACCGTCGTGAGTCTCGTTAAAAAATCATTTCAGTATGGCCAGCATACCGTTACCTTCGAAACCGGTGAAATCGCACGCCAAGCTACCGGTGCCGTGAAGTGCTCGATGGGTGACACCGTCGTATTGGTGACAGTTGTAGGTGCGACAGGTGTTAAGCCCGGGCAAGACTTCTTCCCGTTGACGGTTGACTATCAAGAACGTACCTACGCTGCTGGCAAGATTCCAGGTGGTTTTTTCAAGCGTGAAGGCCGCCCGTCTGAAAAAGAAATCCTCACTTCCCGCCTAATCGATCGCCCTCTCCGTCCACTTTTCCCCGAAGGTTTCTACAATGAAGTCCAGATCGTTGCGACGGTTATGTCGTCCGATCCGGAAATTGATGCGGATATTCCTGCATTATTGGGTGCCTCTGCTGCTTTGGCTGTCTCAGGCATCCCATTTGATGGTCCGATCGGGGCGGCACGAGTGGGTTATGTCGATGGACAGTATGTACTGAATCCAACGGCGATTCAGTTGAAGTCAACGCAGCTAGACCTGGTAGTTGCGGGTACTGCTCAGGCTGTCTTGATGGTTGAATCTGAAGCGTTGGAGCTACCGGAAGATATCATGCTGGGCGCGGTGGTGTTTGGCCATGATCAAATGCAAGCAGCCATCAATGCCATCAATGAATTGGCCGATGAGGCAGGTAAAGATTTGTGGGATTGGCAGCCGCCAGTTAAAGACGACACAATGATTGCACGCGTCGCTGAGCTGGCAGATGCAGAGCTGAACGAGGCATTCCGTATTAAGCAGAAACAACTGCGTTCGGGCAAGATTGATGAAATCGCGGATCGTGTTTTTTCTCAGTTGATCACCGAAGATATGGACACTCAGCGAGTCAACCAGATTAAGGGTATTTTCAAGGATCTGGAAGCCAAGATTGTGCGCGGCCAAATTTTAGCTGGGGAGCCACGTATTGATGGCCGTGATACTCGTACAGTCCGCCCAATCACAATCCGCACTGGAGTGTTGCCCCGGACTCACGGTTCAGTATTATTTACCCGTGGCGAAACACAGGCATTGGTTGTTGCTACCTTGGGGACCAAACAGGATGAGCAAATCATTGATGCATTGACTGGTGAATATACTGAGCGCTTCATGCTGCATTACAATTTCCCACCCTATTCCACAGGGGAAACTGGACGTGTAGGTTCACCCAAGCGTCGTGAAATCGGTCACGGCCGTTTGGCCAAGCGTGCATTGGTTGCTGTATTGCCGGCGGCAACTGACTTTGGCTATTCGATGCGTGTTGTGTCGGAAATTACTGAGTCGAACGGTTCCAGCTCAATGGCATCTGTGTGCGGCGGTAGTTTATCACTGATGGATGCTGGTGTGCCTTTGAAGGATCACGTGGCTGGTATCGCCATGGGGTTGATCAAGGATGGCAACCGTTTTGCAGTGTTGACTGATATCTTGGGTGATGAAGATCATTTGGGTGATATGGATTTCAAGGTAGCAGGTACTGCCAATGGCGTGACTGCACTGCAGATGGATATCAAGATCAATGGTATTACCAAAGAAATCATGAAGGTGGCACTGGATCAGGCCAAAGAAGGGCGCCTGCATATCCTGAACATCATGAAGGGTGAGTTGCAAGGCGCACGTGACGAGATTTCCGAACATGCACCACGTATGTACTCGATGAAGATCAATCCGGAGAAGATTCGTGATGTGATCGGCAAGGGTGGCGCGGTAATTCGCGCATTGACAGAAGAGACCGGAACGCAGATCGATATTGCTGAAGATGGCACAATCACTATCGCGTCAACTAGCGCGGAAGGTGCAGAAGCAGCGAAGAAGCGTATTGAGCAGATCACTGCTGAGGTAGAGATTGGCAAGATATACGAAGGCACGGTAGTTCGTTTGCTTGAGTTTGGCGCGATCGTCAATATTCTGCCTGGCCGAGACGGTTTGTTACATATTTCGCAAATTGCTAATGAGCGTGTCAACAACGTGGCTGATTATGTGAAAGAAGGTCAGCAAGTTCGCGTGAAGGTGCTTGAGCAAGACGAGAAGGGTAAGATTCGCTTGTCGATGAAGGCGTTACTGGCTGAAGTTGCACCAGCACCTACCAGCGAACAACCTACTGCAGAATAATCAGCCTTTAGCTAGGCCGATTTAAAACGCCCCGCTTTGATGCGGGGCGTTTCAATTTAGGGCTGTCAAATATGGTTGTTGTCATGGTATTGGCAAATTGGGGTGGGGAATCAGGTTGTATTTCCATTGTTGTGCTGATCGGTAATTGGCATTACTCGGTAATGAGGCCATACTTTGAAGCAAATGACTGATGATAGAGGATGGTATGAAAGAGTCGCTGAATGTGTTGGGTTTGCCATTGGAGGCATGTAGCCGATCACCAATGACGGGCTTTTTCCGGGATGGTTGCTGTAATACCGATGATACAGATGTAGGCGAGCATGTGGTTTGTGCGGCAATGACAGCAGATTTTTTGGCATTTTCGAAATCAAGAGGAAATGATTTATCGACGCCACGTCCAGAATATGGTTTTACTGGGCTGAAGCCGGGTGATCATTGGTGTTTGTGTGCAGATCGCTGGGTAGAAGCATTGCTACATGGTGCGGCGCCAAGGCTTATGTTGGCGGCAACACACGAAGCCATTTTGGACAAGGTTTCACTTGAAACGCTGGTTGAGTATGCAATTGACCGTCCATAATGACCAGACCATTTTATTTGGCACAGTCATCGGACTTATGTAAACAACAAAAAGCCCGTCAATTTGACGGGCTTTTTGTTGGCAATGCACTGGGACTTACACAGTCGTTGTATCCACAACAGCCAATGCAGTCATGTTGACTACTCGGCGTGGGCTTGCCGTTGGGGTCAGAATATGTACTGGCTTGGCTGCACCTAGCAGGATTGGCCCAATGGTGACGCCATCTGCTGCAGACACCTTGAGCAAATTGAAGCTGATGTTTGCCGCATCCAGAGTAGGCATGATCAGCAGATTGGCATCTTCCTTGAAGCGAGCATTGGGAAACACCAACTGGCGAATTGTGCCAGACAACGCAGCATCACCATGCATTTCACCTTCGACTTCAAGATCTGGTGCGATTCGATTAAGAATATCCAGTACCTGACGCATCTTGGTTGCCGATGGTGTATTTACTGTACCAAAACTGGAGTGCGACAGCAGGGCGACTTTTGGTGCAATACCAAAGCGGCGGACAGCATCGGCGGCCATGCGGGTGATTTCTGCTAGTTGCTCGGCAGTTGGGTCCGGGTTCACATATGTATCCGCAATGAACACGTTACCGTGTGGCAAAATCAGCGCATTCATTGCGCCAAAAGTCTTGACGCCATCACGCAGACCGATGACCTGTTCGACAAATTCTAGATGGCTTTGATACTGGCCATAGGTACCACAAATCATGGCGTCAGCTTCGCCACGACGCAACATCAAAGCCCCGATTAGTGTCGTCTTGCGACGTACTTCACGGCGAGCAAACTGGATGCTGACGCCTTTACGTTGCATGATTTCGTAATAAGTTTGCCAGTAATCCCCATAACGCGGATCGTTTTCGTTATTAACCAGTTCGAAATCGACACCAGGCTTGATACGCAGGCCCAGACGCTGAATGCGTTGCTCAATCACATGGGGACGACCAATCAGAATCGGGTGGGCCAGACCCTGATCGACAACTTCCTGAACACCATGTAGCACGCGTTCATCTTCTCCTTCGGCGTAGACAACACGCTTTTTCGATTGCTTGGCTAGGCTGAATACCGGCTTCATGAATAGATTGGACTTATACACGAACTGAGTCAGTTCGTCGGTATAAGCCTGCATATCCTTGATTGGGCGGGTTGCCACGCCGGATTCCATGGCAGCTTTGGCCACAGCAGGTGCGATCTTCAGAATTAAGCGCGGATCGAACGGCTTGGGAATGATGTAATCAGGGCCAAAGCTGAGGTTCTGACCGACATAGGCATCAGCAACCACATCCGATTGTTCTGCCATGGCCAGATCGGCAATTGCGCGAACGCAGGCCAGTTTCATCTCTTCATTGATCGTGGTAGCACCCACATCCAGTGCGCCACGGAAAATGAAGGGGAAGCACAGAACATTATTGACCTGATTCGGGAAGTCAGAGCGGCCGGTACAAATGATGGCATCCGGACGGGCTTCCTTCGCCAGTGGTGGCAGGATTTCCGGCTCGGGGTTCGCCAGTGCCAAGATCAGTGGATGCGCCGCCATGGTCTTGACCATGTCCTGGGTAACCAGTTTGGGGCCAGACAAGCCCAGGAAAATGTCAGCATTGATGATGCCGTCTTTCAGCGTGCGTGCATCCGTTTGCTTGGCATAGCGGCGTTTGGACTCATCCAGTTTTTCCCAGTCTTCACGCTCGGTATGCACGACACCTTTGGAGTCGCACATGATGACGTTGTCCATGCTGACACCCAACGCAACCAGCAAGTCCAGGCATGCAACGGCTGCGGCGCCCGCACCAGACGTGACCAGTTTCACTTTGCTGATATCTTTGCCGACAATGCGCAGGCCGTTCAGTACCGCCGCTGCCGTAATGATCGCGGTACCATGCTGATCATCGTGGAAGACCGGGATCTTCATCTTTTCGCGCAGCTTCTTCTCAATGTAGAAGCACTCAGGTGCCTTGATGTCTTCCAGATTGATACCACCAAATGTGGGCTCCAATGAGGCAATGATATCAACTAGCTTGTCCGGGTCGTTTTCGTTGACTTCGATATCAAACACGTCGATGCCAGCAAATTTCTTGAACAGGACGCCTTTCCCTTCCATGACAGGCTTACCAGCCAGCGGGCCGATATTACCCAGTCCCAGCACGGCAGTACCATTGGAAATCACTGCAACCAAGTTACCGCGAGCGGTGTAGGCATAAGCATTAGCGGGGTCTTCGACGATTGCGTCACAAGCAGCTGCGACACCGGGAGAATAAGCAAGTGCAAGGTCGCGCTGGCTGGCAAGCGGCTTGGTTGGCGCAACCTGAATCTTGCCGGGTTTGGGAAATTGGTGGTAGTGCAGCGCGCTGCGGCGCAATTCGTCATCCATAAACGGCTCCTGCGTGGGGTTTTATTGCGGAGAGGGCAATATTATAGCGATTCGCTCGAAAACGTGGCGCTTGTGGTTTACACCTAGGCCATATCTCAGTCAGCAATCCTGTTAAAAAGCAGGCCAGCCCGATATGGCCCGTACTTTGAAATAACAGGGAAATAAGGTGATCAAACGAACCGGCCATTACGTGCCTGAATATCGACATGTGTTTGATCTGTGCTCAGATAGCAGGTAATGAGAAATGTTCAATCTACAATTGGTATTGTCTGTGCTTTGTTGTAGTGGAGATTCCACTACCTTGCCAGCCGGTTTGCATCTGCCAGACCAAGGGGCCGCAAGGTTGGACTATGCATCAGCTAACGTAACCAACCGGGGGTTTGATTGACCAGGGTCTGTTTGTCGGCTTGAGTGTCGCCTAGCAGTGCAAAGCCCATCAATTGGCCATTATGCATGAATAGTGCTTTAAGTCCCGTTGTCGTTTCCGTAATCTGCCATTGCCCATCATGTTTGGGGGGAGGGCACACTGTGGTTGGGCAGGCCGGGGTCTTGACCAAAACAGGCATGGCTGGGTAATTCAGGGTGGCTGACTGGCCGGCCAATATTGGTGCCAATGTACGGGCTGCTTGCATAATGGGCATGACAAATGGCAAGCTCAAGCCATCTACTTCAGCACAATCACCCAGGGCATAGATATTGGGATCGTTGGTTTGCAGGGATCGGTTGACAACTATACCTTTATGGGCGACCAAGCCCGCTTCTGTTGCCAAACGAGTTCGCGGTTTCAACCCAATGGCAGACAATACCAGATCGGCTTCCAAGGTGCTGCCATCACTCAGGCTCAGACGATATCCATCGTTGGTATGTTCAATCGTTGTTGCGGTCACCCCCAGTTGAAAACGAACACCAATATTGCCAAGTCGTTGCTGTAGCCATGCTCCAGCTTGTTCGGGTAATAGCCGAGACAGGGGCCAGCCGGCTGGGTCGATCAGGCTGACATCGAAACCGGCACTACACCAATCATTGGCAAATTCGCACCCGATCAGTCCGGCGCCTAGAATGACGACGCGTCTTTTCTCAGCCAGCAAGGTTCGGCAATGGCGGTAGTCATCAAGGTCATTGACTGTCAGTACATCTGTTTGCGCGTCCCCAGTCAGTTTGGGATCAATCTGATCCGCACCCATAGCCAGGACCAGCTTTTCATAGGTACGTTCTTCGCCTGCCAGCGTAATGTGCTGCCGCAGACGATCGATTGCAGTGACAGTTTGCCGTGTCAATATTTCAGCATTCAGCTCGGTCGCCATCTGAGTTGAATTCTTCATTGCCAGCTGATCAGGTTGCTTGTTGTTCGCCAAGCTGTTGGACAACATGGGTTTGGAATAGAACTCACCGCTATCACGGGTGATGATAAGCAGCGGGGTGGTTTTATCCAGTTTACGGAATTCGCGGGCAACGTTATAGCCGGCCAGGCCGGAACCGATGATGATGACAGGTCGGATCATGGCGAAATTTACCATCGAGTTGTCAAAAGTGGGCAAGCGTAACGGAGTGTGCGTTGAATCACCAGCGTTTCAAATGATTAGAGGTAGCTGTCGGTCGGCAATGTAAAGTGCGGCAGTTGGTTGACTCAAAATCAGCATGGCCTGCCGACAGCATGTTTGGTGTATCCCACTTATTGCCTGACAGTTGCCCATGTTTGTGGCGGCATTTAATGTACGACGGCGCAGGTACCTGGTAACTGACAACGTAAAATGGCCTGTTTCACAGTATCGATTGCATCAGGTCTTGGGAAGCTTTTGCGCCAAGCCAATACAATACGCCGAGTGGGGCTGGGTTCGCTGAATGGGCGCACGCTCAAGAGTCTATCATCGGCAAACTTGCCTTCAACTGATGATGCAGGCACAACGCTGACACCGCTGCCGCTGGCAACCATATAACGAATGGTTGCCAGCGAGCTACCTTCCAGGGTCGAGTGCTGACCCTGCGATGCGAAGGCGGACCGATTCAATGCAGGGCAGACCTGCAAGACTTGATCACGGAAGCAGTTACCGGCACAAAGTAACAAGACATTTTCGTCGCTGAGAATGCCGGGGTCCACCTGGGGAAATTGTTCCCAATCGTGACCAACAGGCATGGCTACACGAAAAGCCTCGTCATAGACCGGTTCGACCACAATGCCAGGTTCGGCAAAGGGCAGAGCCAGCACAGCCACATCCACTTCACCTTGTTTGAGCAGTTCTGCCAGCCGGGCAGTATAGTTCTCTTCAATGATCAATGGCATGCGTGGCGCAACTTCACGCAGTGCAGGGATCAGGTCGGGTAGCAAATATGGGCCGATGGTAAAGATGACCCCCAACCGTAATGGGCTGGCCAATTGGTCTTTGCCATGAGCGGCAATTTGTTTGATGACCGATGTCTCTTCTAACACGCGTTGGGCTTGTTCCACAATGCGACCACCAATAGGTGTGATGGTAATGTCGCCGCTATTGCGCTCGAACAGGATCACACCCAGTTCATCCTCCAATTTTTTAATAGCAACGGATAACGTGGGTTGGCTGACGAAGCAGGCTTCGGCGGCGCGGCCGAAATGGCGTTCGCGTGCGACGGCGACAATGTAACGTAGTTCGGTAAGCGTCATGATGGCTTCCTAATCCCGATTTCTATCACGATAGTCTACGGCTAATATGTGTGGCAAGTCATGTTGTATTGCAATTGAAAAGAATGGTTGCAGGTCTTGTCAGGCGTGGCGTTGGTAAAGATGCTGGGCGGGGTGATTGGAAAGAAGTTGGGTAAACATAAGCTGTATCTGCAATTTGTGAACTTTGTCGACGGCTACGTTAGAATACGCCGCTTGTTTTCTCCCTAAATGGAAGGTGTAAAGCTGTCGGTGAATAGTGGCCGATGGCTGGCCCAGAATGCTATGAGACGTTTGCTGATTTCTCTTACCCTGTTGACACTGTTGGGTGCGTGTACCACGGTACCGACCAATGCGCCTGTTGATCCGAAACCCAAGTCTGTTGAGCCGGCGAAAGTAGTACGGCCCTATGTGAAGCCCAAGGTTGCGTTGGCGTTGGGTGGTGGTGCTGCCAAGGGTTTTGCTCACATTGGTGTTATCCGCACATTGGAAGCGAATGGCATCGTGCCCGACATTGTGGTGGGCACCAGCGCGGGAAGCGTAGTTGGTGCACTTTATGCAGGTGGATTGAGCGGTAACGAAATGATGAGCATGATCGGACAGGTCAATTCTGACAGCATTGCCGATTTTACCTTCTCGACCAAAGGCTTTATCAAAGGGGAGGAATTGCAGAGTTTTGTCAACCGACTGTTGCAGGGGCGGCCGATCGAAAAGCTGCAAAAGCCATTTGCCGCCGTGGCAACAGATTTGAAGACCGGACGCATGGTCAGCTTCCGGCAAGGTAATACTGGCCAGGCGGTACGGGCATCCAGCAGCGTGCCTGGTGTGTTTGAACCCGTGATCATCAGTGGCGCAGAATATGTCGATGGTGGTCTGACTTCCCCAGTGCCTGTGCGAGCAGCGAAGGCCATGGGCGCTGATATCGTGATTGCAATTGATATTTCGTCCAAACCTACCTATGGCAAGGTGAATGGGATGATGGACATTTTGCTGCAGACAGTGACCATCATGGGACAATCAATCTCCAGTTATGAATTGAACGATGCTGATGTGGTGATCCGACCTGCAGTGGGCCGAATTGGTGGGGCAGATTTCGATTCCAAATATGAAGCTGTCAACGTGGGTGACAAGGCAGCAGTGGCTGCGATCCCCTACATCAAACAAAAGGTGGCCAACTGGAAAGGTAATGGCGTGTAAGCGCATATCAACGGTCCCTTACCTCATCAGTGAGGGTGGGTTGATCAGTACCTGAATGGGGCCGCTTGATGTGGCCTTTTTTTGGTGCGTGGTAATCAGTTGCATGAGCTATTATCTGCCTGCAGAGAGCAATGGCCACTCCGCCAGTGATGAATAGTGCGGCCCATCGGCTTGTAGTTCGGATGCCATCAGTGCAAATCGATCTACTTGCCAGATAATGGCATCGGTCATTTCTGTGTTGGGGGCATGTAAAGCTTTACGTAACAAGGTGATATGGGGTTTGAAAGGACGTGTTTCCGTTGGTAGGCCAAGGCCAGTCAAACCCTGATTGATACGTTGATGCAGTTCGATCAATGGTGGGGGAATGTACTGTGGAGCACACCAGCCAATGCCAGACCGGCGCCATATGCCGTAGCAGTCCAATTGCAATGCAAAGATAGAGGCGTGTTGCAGCATATTAAAGACGCTTATCAGCTCGTTGAGCCGTTCGATGGGTGTGTCTCCCAAGAATGCCAGCGTAACGTGTAGTAGATCGGTCCTGACCCGGCGACCGCCACACTGCCGATGTAGCATGTGCCCAACACGCTCAAGCTGTGTCAGAACGCTGGTGGGCGGCGGTAAGGCGATAAACAGTCGCAATGGCGGTACCATTTATAAAGCCTGTTCACTCAGCCAATTGAGAATTCGTTTGGCAGGCTCTTCCCAGTTAGGTTCCAGCATCATTACGTGCGCCATGTTCGGGAATATTTCCGCATGTACACCATAACGGCTGGCGGTGGCATGTACTAGATAGGGGGGAAACAATCCATCCTGTTCTGCGCCGATGACCAGCACGGGTAAGTTGACAGGTTTATCTGTCGTACGGAAGGGCAGAAAGGACAGATCAAGAATCGCCCGGTGTGATTCTGGTTGAAATCGCGCCAGATAGCGTACCGCTTGTTGTTCAGGCATGGAGTCAGAAAACAATTGGCGGCGGATGCTGGCAATGGTTGACAGACGACCGTCACTGGCATGGATCAGATTCAGCTCAAAAAAAGCCTGGGGTTCGCGAAACGCCAATTGCATAGTGGCCCCCAGCAGGCCTTCTGGTGGAACTGATGCCATCAACACCAATGCAGCTGCGGAATACTTGTGCAGGTAGAGTTGTGCCAACATACCACCCATCGAATGACCTACCAAGATGGGAGGGGTGGGTAAATCCTGCGTGATTTGGCGGATATCAGCCAGATAGTCATCTATGCTGGTCAGGGCCAGGTATTCATGCCCCTCACTGCCCCCATGGCCACGCAAACTCAGTGCATAGCAATCGTAGCCATGGCTCGCAAAATAGGGCAGATAGAACGTTTCCCAACACCATGCTGCCGAATAGGCGCCATGGATAAAAAGGATTGGATGTGGTTTGGCTTTGCCCGCAGGAGCCCGGTGAAGCAATTCCAGATCCAGATGGGGCTTTGTTCGATAGTTGAACATGACGGCTCTGAGTGAATTGATAACCCCATTAAAGCATGCCTTGCTGGGAATGTGGGTATGTTGGTCAATTGCTGTTCAAGCTGTCGGCGGTGATGGAGTTTCCACGCCGCTGTAAAGTTTTGAATCGGCACGTATTCTGGCGGTACTTGTTTTAAGGTGCTTGAACTTGACGATATGAATGATCGGTGCCAATGGGTGTACTGTTTAGACGGGTAGAAAACGTAGGCGGAGTGAAAAAATAGAGCAATACAGCTTGGTTGGTTTTTCCTGCAGTCTCAAGCCAATCGGCTTGCTTTTTTATCCGGGTTTGCGCAAAGTTCGCACCTTCCGTCATTTTGTTCAGTGTGATTGCCTCATGTTGAAAAGCATTCCCCAACGTCTTGCCGACGAACTCAACGCCCGTGAAGCCCAAGTGGCCGCAGCTATCCAGTTGCTGGACGAAGGTTCAACGGTCCCGTTTATCGCCCGTTATCGTAAGGAGGTGACAGGTGGATTGGATGATACCCAGTTACGCATGCTGGAAGAACGCTTGCGCTATATGCGTGAACTGGAAGAGCGTCGTGATACGGTATTGAAGTCAATTGACGAACAAGGAAAATTGACGGACGAATTGCGATCAGAAATTATGTTTGCTGATAACAAAACCCGCTTAGAAGATCTTTATCTGCCGTATAAGCCCAAGCGTCGTACCAAGGCACAGATTGCACGCGAAGCGGGTTTGCAGCCACTGGCAGATAGCTTGCTGAATGATCCGACAATGGATCCTGAGGCAACGGCGACGGCCTACATCAGCATTGATCGTGGGATTGCCGACACAAAGGCTGCACTGGATGGTGCCCGTCAAATTTTGATGGAGCAGTTTGCGGAAGATGCTGAACTGTTGGGCCGATTGCGGGATCACTTATGGCAGCAAGGTGTGGTCTGGTCTGTCGTTGTGGAAGGCAAGAATGACGAAGGCACAAAGTTTGCTGATTATTTCGAGTATAACGAATCGCTCAAAGCAATCCCCTCACATCGTGCCCTGGCTTTGTTCCGTGGCCGCAACGAAGGCATACTGAATATTGCGCTTAGATTGGTGGATGAAGATCCGAATGCGCCACGTTCTACTACGCCAAATGCATGTGAGGCGATGGTGGCCAGTCATTTCGGGATCAAAGATGCTGGTCGGTCAGCTGATCGTTGGTTGTTGGATACGGTGCGCATGGCTTGGCGCGTCAAAATATTCCTGCATCTCGAGCTGGAATTGATGAACCAGCTGCGTGAGGCAGCAGAGGCTGAAGCCATCAAGGTATTCTCAGCCAATCTGAAAGACCTCCTGTTAGCGGCACCGGCCGGCCCCAAGGCCACCATCGGTTTGGACCCTGGTCTGAGAACTGGGGTGAAAGTGGCTGTGGTCGACAGGACCGGTAAGTTGGTTGATACCGCCACCGTCTACCCGCATGCCCCCCGTAACGACTGGGATCAAGCGATTGCGGTGGTTGCTGCCTTGGCCGCAACACACAAAGCTGAATTGATCAGCATTGGCAATGGTACGGCCAGTCGTGAGACTGATAAGTTAGTGCTGGATCTGTTCAAACGCCATCCAGAACTCAAATTGCAGAAGTTGGTGGTGTCGGAGGCCGGTGCGTCGGTCTATTCCGCATCAGAACTAGCAGCACGTGAATTCCCCGAGTTGGATGTTAGCCTGCGGGGGGCAGTTTCCATTGCGCGTCGCTTGCAAGACCCACTGGCTGAGCTGGTGAAGATCGATCCAAAATCGATTGGCGTCGGCCAGTATCAGCATGATGTTAATCAAGGTGAGTTGGCACGTACGCTAGGCGCGGTGGTGGAAGATTGTGTCAATGCAGTAGGTGTTGATGTCAATACTGCTTCGGTACCGCTATTGACGCGGGTGTCAGGCCTGACTACCAGTTTGGCCAGTAGCATTGTCGCCTATCGTGATGCCAATGGCGCATTCAAGAACCGCAAGGAATTGAAGCAGGTGCCGCGTCTGGGTGAGAAGACATTCGAACAGGCCGCAGGCTTTTTGCGCATTATGAATGGTGATAACCCGTTGGATCGCTCGGCAGTTCATCCGGAAGCCTATCCGGTGGTAGAACGGATCATTGCTCAATGTGGTCGCCAGATTGATGGCTTGATTGGTGACAGTGGGTTCCTGAAAAAACTGAGTCCAGCGGAATTCACCGACGAAAAGTTTGGTGTACCTACCGTGAAGGACATCCTGACAGAACTGGAAAAGCCTGGTCGTGATCCACGTCCAGAATTCAAGACCGCTGAGTTCAAAGAAGGGGTTGAGGAAATCGGTGATTTGCAGCCGGATATGATTCTGGAAGGTGTGGTCACCAATGTCACCAACTTTGGTGCATTTGTCGACATCGGTGTCCACCAAGATGGCTTGGTGCATATCTCGGCCTTATCCGAAAAGTTCGTCAAAGATCCGCGTGAAGTGGTGAAGGCTGGCGATGTCGTGAAGGTGAAAGTGCTTGAGGTGGATGCCAAGCGTAAGCGTATTGCCTTGACCATGCGCATTGCTGACAAGGCCAAGGAACATGTCAGCGGCGAGATCGGCCGGTCACCGGCAAGCAATCGGGAGAAACAGGCAGTCAATCGCGTGAATCGAGATAGCCAATCGACACAGCAATCGGCTATGGCAGCCGCTTTTGCTAAACTGAAAAGGTGATAGTGAAACAGGTGGCGTATTTTCATGTGCCACCTGGGCTCCCAACTTGATTGCGCGGTGTAATACTTGCTAATGGCAGGTAGTAAAATCTGGCTGGTGTTTTTTACAGGCTTATCGTATACTAGACCGCTTGGCTAGACCGCAGATGTGGCTGGCCAGTGTGTGCGATACCCTTCAGTTACAAGCAACTTCCTGCCTGTTTGGCTTGCTTCATCGCCTACCGTCGTGAAGCGTCCTTGATGCACTTAGCGCTTGTTGCAGCCGTTATGCGCTGATCGCATCGTGTTTCTGCCGTTGCTGAATCCGCTGTGTCAAGGTGGCTTTGTGCCGATTTTGACGACAGATACACCGTTTCGCTCTGACCTTGTGATACGCAGATTTCCACATTTGTTGGCATCTACGTAATGTGTTTACCCGTAAACAGACGTACCGAACCGGCCTACTTGCCCTCGGCTGCGACTGTTTCAAGCAGACAGGATATTCTTAAAAATGTCAAAAGAAGAAACGATTCAATTTGAAGGTGTCGTTACCGAAGTATTGCCCGAATCTCGTTACCGCGTTACTTTAAGCAATGGCGTCAAAATTTTGGCCTATGGTTCAGGTAAGATGAAGATGCACCGCATCAAAGTATTGATGGGTGACCGGGTTACCGTTGAGATGTCGCCCTATGATCTGACCAAAGGACGGATTACCTTCCGCCATTTGGGTGCCCCTCGCAACGATGCAACGCAAACGCGTTAAGTTGTAACGGGATATAGCAGTTGTTGTCATGCTTGATTGATAAAGTCTGTGGAGCGCATCAACATTAAAAATAAAGATGAATAAAGGAAAGACCATGAAAGTAAAAGAACTCCAGCCTGGAGACCATGTTGTAGATCAATACAATGGTGCGCCGGTTGATTTCGAAGTTGTATCCGTTCAGCCGCTAGGCTATCTGATTGAAGTCACATTCCGCTCGGTGCTGGGTATGGCATCGGCGGCTTATCACGGTAATGCCTATATCAACGCGCAGCGTTGATTCCTCGGCCATCTCCGTTAGCTGATCCCCATTTGGGAATGATGCCCGCCTCAGAATATCCCCTGCACTAAAGCTTCGGGATGATGAACGGCGGGCTGTTTGGCTTTCCCGGTTTGGTTTGTATGCCATTCGACGTACAATATGAGCATGAGCACTCCTCCCCCTGCACCAGATAAACGTGATCCCGAGCAAATGATCGGGCCTGGTGGTTTGAGCATGCGACAAATTCATGTGGCTACCTTAAAAAGCCTTGAGCTTGAACGACAAGCCCCTGCTCGAAAGCAAGCTGACTTGTCTTGGTGGCGTCGATTGCTGAAGAAGGTGTTTGGTCGTGGCTGACCACTTGGTCATTGACCGCTGCATCTGTAAGCGCCGATCCTTCGCTGAGTTGCTGGTGATGGCCCAAGACTGGGATCATGATGTGGACTGTGTGATGCTGGTATCTGGGGCTGGTTTGCAATGTGGTCGATGCCGTCCCTGGCTCGCTCAGGCTATTCGTGGACAAAGTCCAGCGATTGTGGTCGATTTGGGGGAAGTGGCTGATGCAGATGTGCTTGCCATTCATTTTTCAACTTGACTCAGTTCGCTAAGATGAAACCCATTATTCAAATTGAATACTGTACTCAGTGTCACTGGCTGTTACGTGCTGCCTGGATGGCGCAGGAGCTGTTGACCACCTTTGAAGCGGAGTTGGGGGGCGTTACTTTAACGCCGGGAACTGGTGGTATTTTCAGAATCACTATTGGTGATGTGGAGCTTTGGGATAGGAAAGTCCAACAAAGTTTCCCGGATATCAGGCAGTTGAAACAGTGTGTACGTGATCTGGTCGCGCCAGACCGGCCGTTGGGCCATATCGATCGCGTTGCACAAGCAGACTGAGTGGTAACATCAAGCTTGTTGCCAGAAGTGCCTATCGGCTAATGATGAACGATTCAAACAAATCAGGCTCGACTAATGTGTCGGGCCTGATTGTATTATGCGTTGATATGATAGGTCAGGCTTGATTTATCCGGCGTAGAAGGCGCTAAAACGTTGCTTGTCATGCTTGGGTGATTCAATTTCATCCAACACGGCAACGGCATAGTCTGGTGAGGTGAGGTTCGGGCTTTGCGTCACTTGTAGTGGAGATCGATCAACAATCACCTCATAGCGGCCAGTACGTTCTCCAGGGTGCAGGTCTGGTGCAGGGGCCAGAAAGGTCCATGCCATGCCGACCTTTTGTTTCAGAAGTCGATAGGCTTCACGTGTTGCCAGTGCGCCTTGTTTCCATTGTTCGGGAAATTCAGGCGTATCGATCAGATCCAGGCCAGGGGCAATCTCCATGCTACCAGCCCCCCCGACTTGCAGAAAATACCGCGTGCTGGCCTGTACGGATGCGTTGATGATGCTGGTATGGGCTTTGACACCATCTTGATAGATGTTTGGGTTATTCCAACCGCCATTGTAGGCGTTGATCACGCTGTCGTGCCCGGCCAACACGGCGGTCAGGGCAGCAGTATCAAATACATCCAACTTGTTCGCAGTCAGATTGGCGTGTTGTGGCAACTTGCTGGGGTCGCGAACAATAGCCGTGACGTGGTGACCACGTGCCAGTGCTTCATTCAGAATGGCTTGGCCGACAAAACCTGTGGCACCGATCAATGCGATTTTCATGAGGAAACTCCTTGGTGGGTTGACTTGATGTGAATGCATCATCGCAGTTGTTATTGATCTGATAAACTAGCTATTGTTGTTTTTACTGTTCTTGAATTAAGAACAATTAAAGACTTTTCTCTTTATAGCGGGTTTCTCATGGTGTTGCCTGACCTCAATCGACTTTCAATGTTCATTGCCGTTGCACAGGCTGGAGGATTTACGGCCGCTGCAGAACGGATGGGGGTGGCTAAATCTATGGTCAGTCAACAAGTGGGGCAGTTGGAGTTGGAGCTTGGCGTGACCCTATTTGCCCGCACCACTCGACGCGTGACATTGACTGAATCAGGTGAGGCATTGCTTGGGCTGAGTGAGCCCTTATTGCAAGGCTTGCAAGATGCGGTAGCTAGTATGGGGAGTGGTGCGGCTGAGTTGTCCGGTCGTTTGAAACTGACGGCACCTGCTGATTACGCCGGCCAGATATTGGCGCCCGTGCTGGCCCAGTTTGCTTTGCAACACCCTCGAGTGCAATTGGAAATTCTGGCGACTGATCAGCAAGTGGATCTGGTTGCCGAAGGGGTGGATCTGGCGATCCGGATGGGAACATTAAGTGATTCCAGCTTGCGAGCCACCAAATTGGGCCAGTTTGAACAAGTTCCAGTGGCGGCACCGGGATTGCTGGCACGTGTTGGGGTGCCAAACCAGCCTGCCATGCTTGCCGAGTTGCCTTGGCTGGCGTTGACGGCATTGCGGGCACCTTTGTCCTGGCGGTTTACAGACCCGACAGGAGCCGAGACATTAGTAAGACTGCGCGCTGTGCTCAAGGCCAACTCTACCACCATCTTGATGGAAATGGCGCGAGCGGGTTTGGGGGGGGCCATACTGCCAGACTATATGGTGATGGGAGATCTGGCCATCGGTAGGCTTTGCCGGCTGGTGCCAGACCAGCAGCTACCTGCCGGCGGTACGTATGCTGTGTATCCAACCACCCGTCAGCCACCTGCCAAAGTGCGTTCACTCATTGATTTCCTCAGGCAGCATATGGACGCTGCGGGAGCTTGAGCACTTACCGGAGCAGGCTGGCCGTTATACATGTGTATGGGCGAATGCCAATAGGGCTATATGTGTTGTTTGCTGGGGTAAACAAATCAATTGACCTGATGGCGTGGCGAACCTGCTACAAAAGCTTCAATATTTCCAATCAACTGATCAGTCAGCGTTGTGATGGCGCCAGAGCCAAGCCATGCGCAATGTGGGGTGATGATCAAATTAGGTAGATTCAGTGATAATAAAGGATTGCCTTCGCGTGGTGGCTCACTGCTGATGACATCCAGTCCAGCCCCACCAATTCGCTGTTGCTGAAGGGCATCAATCAAAGCTGCTTCGTCGATCAAGCTACCGCGTGCCGTATTGATTACCAGGGCATGCCGTTGCATCAGGTTGAATTCTCGATGTGACAGTGTGTGTTGAGTTGACTCGTTGGCTGGAAGGTGCAGGGAAATGACATCTGCCTGCCGCAATACCTCATCGAATGGCGTGTAGTCTGGTCGCGTGGTTGTTGTTCCTTTTCGTTCGGCAAACAGCACTCGCATGCCAAAAGCTTTTGCCAGTGTGACAACGCCATCACCAAGTGAGCCTCGCCCGAATATGCCCAAGGTCATATCTGCCAAGTCCCGTACGGGGTGCTGAGACAGACAAAACTGTGATGATTGCTGCCATTCGCCAGCTTGCACTGACTGACGATAGGCGAACAAATTTCGAGACAAGCTTAGGATCAACATCATCACATGCTCCGGTACTGTATGCCGGGCATAGTCCCGAACATTACAGATAGTGACACCGCGTGCCTTGCATGCAGCCAGATCGATCTGGTTTACACCAGTGGCTGCAACGGCAATCAACTGCAAATCCGGTAGCTTTGAAAGCATGTCTGCGGTGATGGGCACTTTGTTGCTAATGGCAATGCATGCGCCTTGTAGGCGCTCAATCACCTGTTCTGGGTTGGTTTGAGGGTAATCGACCCAGCGATGTGGAAATGCGGGCGACCGCAGTGTAGCGGGTAGGCTTTGACGATCAAGAAAGACAATCAACGGATTCATGTGGTGGTAGCTCCTATGCGGCGAGGATGAGCATTATAGGGATTGATAACCGAGCATGCCCAGCGAGTAGATGGTTGGATGCATGCTGTTTGCATCGCTGACTGGCGACGACGATTGAGATAGCGCTGTCAGCCTTACTAAGGGGGCGGAACGCGCTATGATGTTGGCCACTTTGATGCGTGCATATGGGGCCGTGGAGTGATTTGCTGGCACATTGAACAGCGACACGTATTAGATATCCTCAATATCCTTTCGAAAGAACATGGTGTCGGATAATGTGCTGGTAGCCTGATGCTGCGCGCTGTTCTTCCCTTGGTTGTCGGGGAATTGGGATTGCTTACAGTGCTGTATGAAAGAATTGGTGGGCTTCGACGACTGGCAGTTGTCGTACAAAATATAACGCAGTGTGACTTGGTACGATGTCGACAGAGCCTGATAGACAGGCGGAATCAAGATGGGAGAGCAGGCAATCATGTTGCAAGGAAAGAGAGTATGGATTACCGGCGCGTCCAGCGGTATCGGCGCAGCAACGGCGCGCAGCCTCGCCACTTCGGGTGCGGAAGTTGTGCTTACGGCACGTCGCGAGAATCTGCTGGTTGATCTGGCTGATGAGGTATCTCAGGCTGGGGGCAAGCCCATTATTCGGCCCGTGGACGTCTCTGAGCGGGCAGCGATGGAAGAGTTGGGGAAAGAGTTGAGTGCAATGGGCGGGATTGATGTTTTGATCAACAACGCGGGGGTGATGCCGCTATCACCGATGCATATGGTCCGGGTTGACGAGTGGGAAAAAATCATTGATGTGAACCTGAAAGGTGCACTGTATGCCATTGCTGCCGTGTTGCCTACGATGAAGGAACGCAAGAACGGCCATATCATCAATTTGAGTTCTGTGGCTGCCAAAGTGACGTTTGCCTCAGCTGCGGTCTTTTGTGCCAGCAAGGCGGGGTTACGGGCGGTGTCCGACGCCTTGCGCAAAGAAGCACTCCATTATGGCGTAAGGGTTACAGACATCCAGCCGGGTGCAGTAGCAACCGAGCTGCCAAAGAGTATTCGTGTTGACCCGATTCGAGAAGAGGTAACATCCAAAGGGGGGGTATGGGGGCCAGATGCTGAAATCTTGCGCCCGGAAGATGTGGCTGCTGCCATCATGTTTGCGATTGCTCAGCCTGACCACGTTGATGTGAGCGAGATCATGATTCGACCCCGTCTACAGGAACATTGATCTACACAGTGGCAGCAAAAAGCCCCGTCAATCAGGTGGGGCTTTTAAATTTGCTGGAAAAGCTAGCGAGCCACAATATCGCGATAAGCATGCCAACTGGCCAGGCCAATCAGTGGCATGGTCAGAATCAGGCCCGTATAGTAAGTGACGAAGCCGATGATACAGCACGCCACAATGATCAAGCCCCATACCAACATGGCAGCCGGGTTGCGCCACATGGCCAGGCTGCTGGTAAAAATGGCAATCAAGGTATCGCCATCACGATCCAGCAACATCGGGATCGACACGACGCTAATGGCAAACACCAATGCGGCAAATATAAATCCGCTACCAAAATAGACCAACAGGAAGGGCAGGTTGTCTTCGGTGAAAAATGTCGTTGACAGCATACTGTCCAGTGTGGGTATCTGATCGGTATAAAACAGTGCGAAAACGACAACGGAAACCCGCATCCATCCGGCAAACATCAGGGCAAGGATCATGGCAAATAAGCCGATGCCGGACAGGTTTTGCCGCCAGGCTGAGAGGGTGGGGAGCAGGCTGACGGCCTCCTGCATTTCCAGTCGGCGACTGGTTTCATAAAGTCCCATGGCCAAAAACGGCCCCAACAACATGAAACCGGTTACCAGCGTGATGGTCTGGTGTGGTGCGGCAACAAATATTCGATGTAGGAAGACGCCCATCAAGCTGAATATCAGTCCATAGAACAAACAGGGAAACGGCGCGTTGCGAAAATCGCGCCAAGCCAGCGCCAGCCATTTGAAGGGTTCTTGCATCGGCACATTACGGATGGTGGGAAAGCTGGGTACGGTTTGCTCCGGCTGCAGTGTGTCCTGCATCGTGTTCTCTCCTTCGGAATCGTTATTGTTTGCCATCATGACATTCATGGCCGATTTGGCCAGAAATACGGGCTGTGGTTTTTTTGTTGTTGCAACAGTTATTTAGCGCCCGTGGTCGGTAAATTGCAAGCAGTGCTGTTCTGCCATATATCCGCCTTATCATGCGGGTTGAGGCTGTTGCAATGCACCACTACAATAGCGGCCTCCCTTCACTTACCTCAGGTCAAAGCACGCCCATGTCGGATATCCTGAATACCATTCTCGCCGTCAAGCATGACGAGGTCGCCGCGGCACGCGCAATTCAGCCATTGGATGCAGTACGCGCAGCAGCTGCGGGGCAGGCACCAGCACGTGATTTTGTCGGTGCCATTCGTAGCAAGCTTCAGCGACATTTGCCTGCTGTCATTGCCGAAATCAAAAAAGCCAGCCCAAGCAAGGGGGTGATCCGTGAGAACTTTCAACCTGCAGAGATTGCAGCGAGCTATGCCAAACATGGTGCGGCATGCCTTTCTGTTTTGACGGACCGCCAGTTTTTTCAGGGGGACGTGGCCTATCTGCAAGCGGCGCGGGCCGCATGTGATTTGCCGGTGTTGCGCAAGGATTTTCTGGTAGACGAGTATCAGGTGTACGAAGCACGTGCCATGGGGGCTGATTGCATTTTGTTGATTGCAGCGGCGTTGGACTTGGTCACCATGCAGCGTTTTGAGTCAATTGCTCAGCAGTTGGGGATGGCGGTACTGGTGGAGGTGCACAATGGGGAAGAATTGCAATTGGCTTTGCAGCTTGCAACGCCTTTGATTGGGATCAACAACCGTAATTTGCGGACATTCGACGTATCGCTGGCAACGACTCTGGACCTGTTGGCGGCTATACCTGCTGATCGGATCGTGGTCACCGAAAGCGGGATACTGACGTCAGCTGATGTTGCCCTGATGCGTCAACACAATGTGCATACCTTCCTGGTTGGGGAGGCATTCATGCGGGCGCCGGAGCCTGGTATGGAGTTGGCCAGGCTATTTGCCGACGCCACTTGATGCATGCTGTCATCGCCATGTAATGCACAGATCAGACAATGCCACCGCAATCTGTTGCGTATTTGCAACTCTTGCACAGATAAAAGCGCGTTAACCTGCGTGCAAGCTTGCCCTGCGTTTTCCCGCTTTGGCAAAATGGCTGTCAGGTTTCCCCAAAGGGAGCTGGTCGTATGGTATGCGGCCGCAAAAGTAAGATACAAACCTCAAGGAGCATCGAATGAACAAGAAACTGATTGCAATCGCCGTAGCAGGCGCAGTTGCTGCACCGCTCGCCATGGCAGAAAACAGTGTGACCCTGTATGGTCAGGCTCGTGTAGGTGTTGAGCACATCAAGACCAAGAACACAGATTCTGCCTCCACCGCTGCTACCATTTCTAAGTCACGCGTTGCTGACTGGACTTCCCGCATCGGTTTCAAGGGCCAGGAAGAACTGGGCGGCGGTATGAAGGCTTTGT
Source organism: Chitinivorax sp. B (assembly GCF_005503445.1). NCBI lineage: Bacteria > Pseudomonadati > Pseudomonadota > Betaproteobacteria > Chitinivorax > Chitinivorax sp. B. The sequence continues at coordinate 67,753 of NZ_SCOH01000021.1, forward strand.
GGCAAGTTGAACAGGCTGTCAAGCTGGATGATGGTTCGAGTGGCACGTTCGCTTCCCGTAACTCGTATGTTGGTCTGGGTGGCGGTTTTGGTGCGATCAAGTTGGGTCGCCATGATACGCCTTACAAGCAAACTGGTGGTGATGCACTCACCTTCGGTATGGTCGGTTCTGCTGACATCAACGGCGCCAAAGGTTTGATGCACCGTGGCGATCAGCGTGCCAACAATGCAATTTGGTATGAATCGCCGAACTTTGGTGGTTTCACGACATCGGTTATGTATGGCACTGCTGAAAACAAAGAACCAGCAACCGCTACTGCCAAGGCAATTGACACCAACCTGTGGTCTGCCAATGCAATCTACAAATCAGATATGTTTGAGGGTGGTATTGGCTACTTGCATCATGAAGATGCTGAGTTGAACTACAAAGCAAATGCTGATGTGAAGACTGACGCTTTCATCGGTTACGCAGCTGTGAAGTTCGGTCCTGCCAAGATCATTGGTGGCGTAGAGCATACAGAAGAGAAGATGCCCGCTTCTGGCGCAGTCTCTTCCTACAAGCGTAAGCGCGATAGCTGGACGCTGGGCGGTACGTTTGATATTGGTGCCATTCAGCTGCGCGCGGCTTTTGTTGAAGCTCGCAAGTTGAAGTCCAACTCTGCGGTAGAGACAACCGACGATACCAAGGCCAAGCAATTCATGCTGGGTGCTGGTTATGCTTTCTCCAAGCGTACCGAAGCCATGGCGTTCTACACCAAGATCGACAACCAGAAGAATGCAGCGTTTGACTTCGATACCAACGCACTGGGTGTGACTGTTGGTCAAGATCCGGAAGCGTTCGGCGTAGGTCTGCGTCACAAGTTCTAAGCTTCACGTTTAGACTGCCCTACGAAGACGGGTGCCAATCGGCACCCGTTTTTTATTGGGGGTTGCACATATGCAACATCGGCCTGGCTGAATCAGGAAATTAGAATAAAAGCACTTGTCATGCCTGATGGCGTCTTGGCAGAATCAGTAAAAACCCGAATATGGGTATGTAATACATCGGCTGATGGACAGCGGGTGTCAAAGAGGGAGAGAAAATAATGCAAATCAAGCGTTCCGTGCTGGCTATCAGTTTGGCGATGGCGATGCCAGTCGCGTTTGCCGAATCAGTTACAGTGTACGGCCATGTGGCCATGGGGTTGGAGCAAGTTCAAGCCAAAGGCGCAACACAGTATGACGCAACCTCGCCTTACAATACGCCTGTAAATGCAGCATTGGCGAATGGGCAGACGGATATTCCTTCGAAAACCCGCGTGACGGATGCGTTGTCGCATCTGGGGATCAAAGGGCAGGAAGATTTGGGTGGTGGGATGACTGCCTTCTTCCAGATCGAATCGGCGATCAAGCCCGATGATGGTTGTGGCTATGTGGGTTGCGCTTTCTCTGATGTATCCAAGCCGGCGTCAGGACAAGCCACGATTGGTACCCGCCAGTCATTTGTTGGGCTGCGTGGCAAGTATGGCACGTTGCAAGCCGGTCGCCTGGACATGTACTTTGATAAGCACGTTCCCAATGAACTGCATTTGCTGCGTTCGGGCAACAACTCAACCGCATTGGCTGTACTGGGTTATGCGTTCAATTCAGGTGGGGCTGCAGCAGGGTTTATTCCCCGACTGTCAGCATTACCACCTGGGGCTGTTGATGCGAGACTGCTACCGCTTTCCAGTTTTGCTGTCCCGTTTTACAACGTTGGCAACCGTGCCAGCAATGTCATCCAATATCGTTCACCTAATTTCAAAGGCCTCTCTGCGCTGGTGGCGACAACAGCACCTGAATCCAAAGGCGTATACAATCTGGATGACACGGGCAATAATGGTTTTACCGGAATTGCCGCTGGCCTGAACGGGTTGACTGGCGGGCGTCAAGTTAGACCGCAAGCTACCGAGGTCACCATTGCATACTTCCCAGGTTGGATGTTTACCAGCTTGGCATTCATGCAAGAAAAAGATCCCGTGCCACTGGTGGCAGGCGGTATTATCGACAAAGCCTATGGAGTGAAATTCTCTTTAGGGGCGAATCTGACACCAGCACTCCGTCTAGGAATGGTGTTTGAACGGCAGGTCAACAAATACAACGCTGCTTTTGCGCAAAATGTGCAAAACCTGAGTCGCTTGACCGGTGCACCACAAACTGTCGGGGATGCTAGCCGTGAAACCTGGGTACTGGGTGCCAGCTACAAGTTCTCGGATGCCTTTGATGTATTTGCCACCTATGCCAAGGCCAATGATATCAAGCAATGGAATGGCAGTACCGATAACGAGTCCGGAGCGCACTACTATCAACTGACGGGCTTCTACAACTTGTCCAAACGTACGAATCTCTACACCACTTATGCCCGTGTCGAAAATGAAGCCAATGCGGCATACAATTTCTTTATTAATGGTGCGGTGACCGGTGATAGTGGGCGTCAGGCGCCATTTGTGGCGACACCCCGTGGTGCAGACCCGAGTTCCTATCAGGTGGGTATTAGCCACAATTTCTGATGCGTGGCTTGGCGAGGTACTGATTGCGAAATGAAGAGCCGCCTGCTTGGCGGCTTTTTCTTACTTACGGTTTGCATGGCAAAATTCGGGTGGAATCTGAATGCGAGCGATTAAGGGCGCGATATGAATACAACGCGTGTGAATCGATTCGTTATCCCGACATGGGTTGTGATGATAGGGATGGCCATGCCGGGATGGGTGAGGGCGGAGGTATCGTCACGTGAATTTAAATTACCGTTGCAAACAGCGCCATTTGCAACACGCGATGACCTCAAGGCAGTTGTGTTGAAGTATGCAGAAGCCCAGGCCGTTTGGGCGGGCCAAGTTACCGGCACCAAGGTGGCTGGCCAAGTGAAACGTGACAAGACACGGGTCGTTCATTATTTGGATCAACCAGGGGAGTGTGGGTTGCGTGCTGCGGGTTTGATCCTGCGGGTGCGGGCGAATGGCGAACGACAGGTGCTCACGCTGAAAACACGCTCTGCTGATACAGAGTCAATTCAACGAATGAAATTGAATGAGGCAGAAGAGAGCGCCAAGTTGGAAGAGGATATCTCGCCACCAATGGAGACCAAGGTATCCCGTTCGGTATCTCGGGATGTTGCGTTGCCGCCAGCAGATCTGGATTCGTTGCGCCAATTGTTTCCCGCACTGAACGGGTGGCCTCTGGCAAAGGGGCCATTGGCAGTTGTTGGTGGTACAGAAATTCGAGAAGAAACCTATGATTTGCCCAACATCATTTTTGCTGGCATAAAAGCAAAAGCTGATGTGACCTTGTGGTATGGCGCAAAAGATGGTGTATTGCGGTTTGCTGAAACGTCGTTTCGATATGCTGTGCCAAGCGCTGCGGACCAAGCCCGGCAGACTGCCGACCGCGCTGCAAAGCTCTTTCAAGCGATGCAGGAGGGTTTATGGTCTGCTGCCACAGAAAATCGGCAGACGAAAACAGACTGGATATACGACGATGCAGGAAAGGGATTTTGCTTGCGGGCCAATACCAAGGTTATTAGTCGTGGATGATGGCAGCCACTACTCGTCTACCTTCTGTGGTCAAAATATTGAAGGTGCGGCACATGGCTGCCGTATCCATCACTTCCAGCCCGACCTGGCGGGCAGTCAGCGCCTTGTATAAACGAGGATGCGGAAAACGTAGGCGCGCACCCGTGCCCAGTAGCACGACTTCTGGGTCATGTTCGAGAATGCGCGTGAAGTGACTTTCATCCAGGCTGGCAAAGTCTGGCGTGCTCCAAGGTACAATGGTATTGGCAGTCACCAGCAGATTGCCTTCGTGCCGGTTTCTGTTGATATCGACATAGCCTTCACCATAGCCGGTGAACAAGTAGCCTTCTGTGGTGGAAAGATGCAGCTTCATAGCGTCAGTTGATCACAAAGGTTGAATGAGTCGCCAAATCGCCATCCTGGCGTTGTCACTTGTTGAGTCTTGGGATGCACAGACTTTTCTTTGCAGTGCACCATTTAGTCAGGTAGGATTATAACCCGTTTCATCTGCAATATATTTCGTCCATTTGTGGCGAATTCGAAGGAAGATTGCGTGATTGACCATTTGTTTTCAATTGCCCGGGCTACCCGGGAAGGTATCGCGGCGCGACGTTATGTTTGCGCCACCGCGATGGCCCGTCGCGGGCGCCGATAATCAATCCCCCGCCCGGCCGCGCGCCCGACAAGACGCGCAACCTGTTGAATAACAAAGTTAGAAAGTCTGGTCATGCAACCCATTCTCAAGTCCAATAAATTGCTCAACGTCTGTTATGACATCCGTGGCCCCGTTCTGGAACGGGCCAAACAGATGGAAGACGAGGGGCACCGCATCATCAAACTGAACATCGGCAACCCGGCGCCATTTGGTTTCATGGCGCCTGACGAAATTCTGCAGGATGTAATCCACAATCTGCCTGATGCCTCGGGTTATTGCGATTCCAAGGGCTTGTTCTCGGCTCGCAAGGCGGTCATGCATTATACCCAGCAGAAAAAGGTAGTGGGTGTGGCCATCGACGACATCTATATCGGTAACGGAGTCTCCGAGCTGATTGTGATGTCGATGCAAGCCTTGCTCAACAACGGTGACGAAGTGTTGGTGCCTGCGCCTGACTACCCACTCTGGACTGCTGCTGTGAGCCTGGCGGGTGGTCACGCACAGCATTATGTCTGTGATGAGCAAACGGGGTGGTTGCCGGATATCAACGATATTCGCAACAAGATCACACCCAATACCCGCGCGGTCGTGGTGATCAACCCGAATAATCCGACTGGGGCCGTGTACTCTGATGACGTATTGAAAGAGATCCTGGCATTGGCTCGTCAGCATCAGCTGATTGTTTATGCTGATGAGATCTACGACAAAGTGTTGTACGACGGCCGTACCCACACGTCGATTGCTTCGCTGGCAGAGGATGTGCTGTGCATCACCTTTGGCGGGCTGTCGAAGAATTACCGTGCTTGCGGCTATCGTGCTGGCTGGATGATTGTCTCGGGCGAGAAAAAGCACGCCAAGGATTATATCGAAGGCCTGAATATGTTGGCCTCGATGCGGTTATGCGCCAATGTGCCGGCACAACATGCCATCCAGACCGCGCTGGGTGGTTATCAAAGTATCGATGACCTGGTTGCCCCAGGTGGTCGGCTATGTCGTCAACGTGATCTGGCTTGGCAATTGTTGACGGATATTCCGGGTGTCAGCTGCGTCAAGCCGCAAGGGGCGTTGTACCTGTTTCCCAAACTTGATCCCAAGTTGTACCCGATTGCCGATGACCAGCAGTTCATTCTTGAGTTGTTGCTGGAGGAGAAAGTGTTGCTGGTACAGGGTACTGGCTTCAACTGGATGAATCCAGACCATTTCCGGGTGGTTTTCCTGCCTAACAGTGATGATCTGACCGATGCCATTGGCCGTATCGCTCGCTTCCTTGAGCACTATCGAAAACGGCACGCGGTGTAAATCATGCATATTCTGGCGATTACGGATGGCAACAAACGGCTGGTTGAGGCAGACTGGCTCGTTCGGGCTGAATCGATACATCGCCAGTTGCGCCCACAACTGCCTGCCGACTACCTTGGTGTCATGGCAGCTGTGATGGCTGATGGCGGTGAGATGATTGTGGCCATTGAAGGCCAGACTGTCATGGGTCTGGCTGTTTTTCGCAGTTTTCGTGATACCTTCAACGGGCTGCGTTTTTACGTTGATGATCTCGTGACGGACGAGACGCAACGCTCGCAAGGCGTCGGCCACGCGCTGATCGCCTGGCTCGAAACTGAAGCCAGAAGGCGTGGAGCGACCAATCTCTCGCTGGAATCCGGTACGCAACGCACCCAGGCTCACAAGTTTTACTTTCGCGAGGGTTTTGTGATTCCCTCGTTTTCTTTTCGTAAACCTTTATAAGCCGGACACACGTACACCATGAAACCGATCAATGTAGGTTTGTTGGGCATTGGTACCGTAGGTGGTGGCACTGCCACCGTCCTGAAACGCAATGCCGAGGAAATCAGCCGCCGCGCTGGTCGTGCCATTCAATTGCGAATGGTGGCCGACCTGAACACCGACCGCGCACGCGAGGTCGTCGGGGCGGGCGTCGAAGTGACTAGTGACGCAAATCAAGTGGTTAACCATCCTGATATTGATATCGTTGTTGAATTGATTGGCGGTACAGGCATTGCCAAAGACATGGTGCTGAAGGCCATCGACAATGGTAAGCACGTGGTCACTGCCAACAAGAAGCTACTGGCCGAATATGGCAACGAGATTTTCGCCCGTGCCCAGGAAAAAGGCGTAACGGTTGCATTTGAAGCAGCGGTGGCTGGTGGCATTCCGATCATCAAGGCGTTGCGAGAAGGCTTGACCGCCAACCGGATTGAATGGATTGCAGGCATCATCAATGGTACTTCCAATTTCATTCTGACCGAGATGCGTGAGAAAGGTGCCGACTTTGCAGATGTGCTCAAGGAAGCACAACGGCTGGGTTACGCGGAGGCAGATCCGACATTCGACATTGAAGGCCATGATGCCGGCCATAAGCTGACATTGATGTCGGCGATTGCATTCGGCATTCCCGTGCAGTTCTCCAAGGCCTATCTGGAAGGTATCTCCAAACTCACCAGTCAGGATATCGGTTATGCCGAGCAATTGGGTTATCGTATTAAGTTACTGGGTATAACCAAACGCAAGGCATCAGGTATTGAGTTACGTGTACACCCGACCCTGATTCCGGAAAAGCGCCTGATCGCCAATGTGAATGGGGTGATGAACGCAGTGCTGGCCAAAGGTGATGCTGTTGGTCAGACCATGTATTACGGCGCTGGTGCTGGTGCTGAACCCACTGCTTCAGCGGTGGTAGCGGATCTGGTCGATGTTACGCGTTTGGCAACGGCTGATCCGGAGCATCGTGTTCCGCATCTCGCATTCCAGCCGAACAAGATGGCCGACTTGCCGATTTTACCGATTGATGAAATCGAAACCTGTTATTACCTGCGCCTGAATGCCGCGGACAAGCCCGGTGTGTTGGCCGACGTGACCCGTATTCTGGCTGACGCCGGCATCTCGATCGATGCGATGATGCAAAAAGAACCAGAAGCAGGGGAGGACCGTGCGGATGTGATCATCCTGACTCATCTGGCGATTGAAAAACATGTCAATGCGGCGATTGCCAAGATTGAAGCATTGCCGACCATCAATGGCGCGGTGACGCGTATCCGTGTTGAAGCGCTCGACAACTGAGGAACCGGGGATGCAGTACATATCAACTCGTGGTGGCATGCCACCAGCGTCGTTCAGCGATATTCTGTTGGGTGGCCTGGCGCCGGATGGTGGTTTGGTCGTGCCGGCAGTGTATCCACAGATTGACATCGAGACATTGGCTGCGTGGCGTCAACTCAGTTACCCGCAGCTGGCCTTCGAAATCATCCGCCTGTTCGCCACGGATATTCCGGAAACGGATTTGCAGGATATCATCGAGCGTACTTATACCGCACACGTATTCGGTAGTGCCGAGATTGCGCCGATCAAGACACTGACACCCAAGCTGCATATTCTTGAGCTGTCGAACGGACCAACGCTGGCATTCAAAGACATGGCCATGCAATTGCTGGGTAATCTGTTCGAATATGTGCTGGCCAAGCGGAACGAGACCATCAACATCGTCGGCGCTACTTCGGGAGATACCGGATCTGCTGCAGAATACGCGATGCGCGGCAAACGGGGCGTGAATGTGTTCATGTTAAGCCCGTTCGGCAAGATGAGCGCATTTCAGCGTGCGCAGATGTATAGCCTGCAAGACTCGAATATCTTCAATATTGCCATCGAAGGCATGTTTGATGATGCGCAGGATATGGTGAAAGCGGTCAATAATGACGCTACATTCAAAGCGCAGTACAAAATTGGTGCCGTCAACTCCATCAATTGGGGGCGGGTCATTGCACAGGTGGTGTATTACTTCAAAGGCTATTTTGCTGCCACGAAAAGCAATGATGAGCAAATCAGTTTCGTGGTGCCATCGGGCAACTTTGGTAATGTCTGTGCAGGTCATATTGCCCGCCAGATGGGGTTGCCGATTCAGCGGTTGGTGGTGGCTACCAATGAAAATGATGTACTGGATGAGTTCTTCCGAACAGGTGTCTATCAGGTACGAGGTGAAGCACAGCCAACCTCGAGCCCGTCCATGGATATTTCGAAGGCTTCCAATCTCGAACGCTTTGTGTTCGACTTGGTTGGACGTGATAGTGCAAAGCTGGCTGACTTGTGGCAGCAGGTTGATCAAGCTGGCGGGTTTGATCTGTCTGCAACGGCCTTCTTCGGGCAAATGGGTAGTGCTTATGGCTTTACTTCCGGCCGTAGCAACCATGCCGACCGCTTGGCGACCATCCGGTTGGTCAAACAGCAATTTGACGTGGTAATCGATCCCCATACTGCTGATGCCATGAAAGTGGCACTGGAGCAGCGTGACAAGACAGTGGCTACCGTTGTGCTTGAAACAGCCCTGCCAATCAAATTTGAGGAAACTATCCTTGAAGCACTGGGTGAGCGCCCACCTCGCCCAGCCTTTGCTGATGCCTTGGAAAAGCTGCCGCAGCGTGTGGACGTGATGAAAGCAGATGTGGAGACGCTTAAGCAATATATCGTGTCGCACATTGGTTGATCTGATATCCCACCAGCAAAACGGCAAGCTATTGAAGCTTGCCGTTTTTGTTTCAATCATCAAAGTCTGATTTGTTTGTCTAATTGCTAACCTTACTTGAACATCGGGCTGATAGTCCCCAGCGCGTGCGCTCGCCCGGCGAGCCACCGTTTCAAGCGATCCTTTTGCTGTTCTGTAATGGTACCCAGCATGACAGTTGTTACCAGCGTGGCGCTGACAACAGTCAGATAGTAGCTGAGCTGTTGACGATCACCTTCAATGGCAACGTTGAAAAAGAACAATATCGGCAAATGGAACAAGTAGATCGAGAAGGTGTAGGTAGATGCTTTGCGGATGGCTGGGCCAATGGCTGTGAACAGTGCTGCAAAACGACTGGCAATTCGTCGAAAGCCAAGAAAGTTGGCGCCAATGATGAGCGCCAGCAGATAATCACCAACAAAATGCTTGGAAAAGTGTAGTTGGGTGTACAGCCAAGTCCCAAGGACTTGCTCGGTCAGGGTCGAGAGGTGTTTGACGACATCCATCCACTGGTAAAGCACGATCCCGACCAATGAACCAATCCACAACAGCCAGCCTGTCGGCTCGGTAATGGCATAGCCTCGCTGGTTGCGATAAAGCACGACACCGAACAGCCAGATAGGTGCCAACAACAAGATCTTTGGTCCAATCAGCAGGCATGCCAAGCTTAACCATAACCAGCGCAATCTGGCTGGTGCAAAGCACCAGATGGAAAACAGCAGGTAGTAGGCCATCTCGTAACACAGCGACCAGTAGGCGGAATTGGAGAATGGCATGATCGATACCAGCCATAATTCATTGGTAAAGGTCAGGCTGGCAGCAATTCGAATCCACCAATAGTCGTGGGTGGTAATGCTGCCAGCGTAAAAGCTTGGATCGATCTGGCTGCCAGCCCAGTCGAAAAGGGGGGTGATCAGAATGGCTGGCAGGGCAACCGAATAAATGCGGGCAAAGCGGCTGACCCAGTATTCACGCGCAGTGTTTTCTTTGGTGTCGGCCACAAACGCAATCACATAACCAGAGAGCAGAAAAAACACGATCACGGCATTGTGGCCAAAGGATTGCGGCAGGATATTGGTGGCAATCAAGCTGCGCATATTGGCGTGTGAAAACAGCACAGCCAATGCAGCGGTCAGGCGGAGCAAATCAAGATATAAGGAAAAGTGGCGAGTCATGCACTACCTGTGCGGGTGGGCGGGTGCCGGAAATGAGCACCCTGGTCTGCGGGTTAGACTTTGCGCTTGGCTTCGAAGTGCTCACTGGCCAGCGCTGTAGCATGACCGATCGCCGCGTTGACGTGACGTCGCCAGGCATTGAGCGACAACGGATTTTCTACCTTACGCGCCAGCAGCTGGCCAGGAATCTTGGTCAGGGCATACAACTTTTCCGGAACTTTGCGCTTGGCGATCATCAATCCACGGAAGTTGGTCCACCACCAATCTGACTGTTGCATGAATTCTTCCAGCCGTGGCACGCCGAAACCAGGGTGATATAGATTGAATGCGATGGTGATACGCTGTGTGTCACCACCATATATTTCTACGGAATGCATCAGACTGGCTGGGAACAACAACATTCGGCCATTTTTCGGCATCATCAGATAATCACGACGTAGGGTATCAGTGTTTTGGTTGATGTCGATGGCAACATGAGTCCAATCCTCGAAACGGGTACGCCCCCCACCTACTTGACCGGACTCGATATCGCCAACATTCACATAATATACGCCAGAGAAAAACGAATAGCGGCCTAAGTGGTCGTGTGTCCGGTTGAAATGCCCTTTTTCATTCACGTTGGCCCAAGCACGAATTTTCCAGCCGCTTTCAAACGCAGGGTCACGTCGGCCGATTTGTCGAGCGACATATTCCTGTGCCAGCTTCAGCATGCGCTCAACCAACTGTTGCGTGGCTGGGTCATCCCATTCCTGTAGATTGGTGTCGGACTGCCAGCCCCCTCTGTTGGTCTTGACGACGCCAGTTGTGGTCTCTCTGCGTTTCAGGACCGCATCTCGCAGGGCTTCGTTGAGCGTTTGACTGTCAGGCCAGTCGAAAAAGATGACTGGGGAGGGAAACAGTAATTCGAATTGGGCTGCAGCGGTATCTGCAGTGATATCGTTATTGACGATCATATTCATCAGGGTCCAACCAAACCATTGAAAAGCCATTTTGCTATCAGCGGTTTATGTGAAATATAATTAAAATCTTATACTTAACTGTGTTCTTGTTGCCGAAAGCATAGTAGATTCGCTGCGCTGCCGCAATCTTTGGCATCAGTACTATTTGGCTGTCGGTTCAAAGGTGGTGGCAACTTGGGTGACGGATGTCCAGCAACTTGATCGTGTTGATTACCCTGGCATATACCGTTTACAGAAGGGCTGCAAGTGAGGTAGATGGGTTAGGTCAGTCTCTGCAGAATTGACGGCAGAGAATACATGTCGTCAAACGGTGTGGCATAGGGATGGTGGTGTTGATGGGAGGCAGGCAGGAATTGTATCGCCCGCATGCCAGCTGCTTTGGCGGCTTCTACTCCCACCTTGCTGTCCTCAATGACTACGCACTTATCTGGATCATACCCCATGATTTGTGCAGCATGGAGAAATAAATCAGGTTCAGGTTTCCAGCTGTTGATTTCATAAGCGCTGAATAATCGATTGCCAAAGTAGGATGCCAGACCAGTGACTGCCAGAGCGTATTGAATTTTGGCTAGGGGGCCACTGGAGGCAATACAAAATGGCTGCTTCAGTCTAGCGAGCATGTCAGGTACGCCAGGTATGGGTTCCAGGCGGGTCTCAAACAGCTCGACGACACGCTTGCGGTAGCGAGGCTCGAAATCAGCCGGAACAGGAAGCCCATGGGTTTCGGCGAGGTCGCTGAGTATATGCGCCAGTTTCATGCCGCGGTAATGCCGTGTCAGTGTGGCTGCATCTTGTTCCAATTCAGGTAGCAAATCTACCATGGCTTGATGGCAGAGGGTTTCGCTGTCAACCAGCGTACCATCCAGATCAAATATGACGCAATATGGCTTCATAGCAGGCCACCAAAGGTACGACGTGCAAGGCAAAGGTCTTCCCATGCACGGGCTTTATCCGGCAGGTTACGTAGTAGATAGGCTGGATGATAGGTAATGATCAGTGGCAGACCATGGTATTGATGTACCCGGCCACGCAGGCTTCCGATACGGGCGTCACTCTTGGTCAGGCTTTGCGCCGCAAAGCGACCTAGTGCGACAATGATCTTGGGTTGAATCAACTCGATTTGTCTCAGCAGGAACGGTTCGCATTGTGCAACTTCATACGGGTCCGGGTCGCGGTTTTGCGGTGGACGACACTTGAGCACATTGGCAATGAAGACGTTTTCCTGGCGTGTCAGACCTATACTACCCAACATGTTGTCCAGCAACTTGCCTGCAGGACCGACAAAAGGTTCAGCCCGTTTGTCCTCTTCGCTACCAGGTGCTTCGCCAACAATCAACCAGTCAGCTTGTGGATTACCTACCCCGAAAACCGTGTTTTTGCGGGATTCGCACAATTTACAGGCACGGCAGGTGGCCACTTGCTGTTGAAGCGCTGGCCAATCCAGTTGTTGAATGGTCTGAGTGCGGGCAGTAGTCTGAACCGACGTGGCCGCTGCCGGTACAACGGTTGCCATCTCAATGATCGATACACGAGGTGGTGGTGCGACACGCGGCGGAACACCTGCTGTTGATGTTAGAGGCACTGTCTGGGTGGCAGTACGTGGTGATATCCTGCTGGGAGCTGGAGCTGGAGCTGGAGCTGGAGCTGGAGCTGGAGCTGGAGCTGGAGCTGGAGCTGGAGCTGGAGCTGGAGCTGGAGCTGGAGCTGGAGCTGTGACGATGGGGAGGGGCTCGTCTGCCATCAATATCCCATCTTCAACTGGCTCGCTACCACGCAACCGCCAAATCGGCCTCAGTCCCATTTCATTTAACAATAGCTGACGGCGGCTCACAGCATCAACTCCATTAATATGGCATTTTCACGCCCGTGTTTGGCTGGATAGTAATTTCTTCGTTCACCTGTACGGTTAAACCCCATGGCATAGTAAAGCGTTTGCGCAACCTGGTTGGAATCGCGTACCTCAAGTAGCATGATGGCGGCGCCATGTGCACGGCTGGTCTCAATGGCAAACTCAAGTAATGCACGGCCCCAGCCCTTGCCTTGATGATGTTTGGCAATGCTGATGTTGAGCAGATGTGATTCGTCCACAATTGGTTGCATGATGCAGTAGCCAACCTGCGTGCCATCTTGACGGGCAACCCAGCAACTGTGACCTGCCTTGAGTGAATCCGCAAAATTACCGCGGGTCCATGGGTAAGGGTAGATCAGGTTCTCGATCGCAATCACGGCATCCAGATCGTTTTCCTGCATGCGTTCAAACTGCAGTGTCATTTGCGGGGTTGCTCATGCACGGTCAATGCAACCTTGTCGCGTAGATAAAGCAAGGTAGCTTCATGGGCTGGTTGCCCCTGTCCTGCAGCCAATGCACGGGCCGCCAGCGGAGCAATGGCTGTGGCAAGTGGATAACGACTTGGGTCAGTGCCGATCAATTGAGTGCCATAACGGGTTTGCAGCATATCCGCGAAGGCTGTAAAGCCATTGCCGACCGCATACCAACTGTCGCCTGGCAGAGAAGGCGTGGTATCCGGATCATAAAGGCCGGGGGCAATCACAGTTTGCCAGCCATCGTGATTACGTTGATAGGCCGCGAAATACACCTGATTCATTCGTGCATCCATGCAGGTGATCACTTTCTCACCGCCACAATCCTGTGCCAGTGCCATCAGGCTATTGATGCCAACGACAGGTAAGTGATGAGCAAACGCCAAGCCCTGAATCAGGCCGCAGCCAATGCGAAGGCCCGTGAATGAACCCGGGCCATTACAGAAGGCCAAGCCATCGAGGTTGGCCAGATCGAGCCCGCTTTCATCCAGCACTGCGCGGACCATCGGTAAGGTAAGTTCGGAATGTTTTTGTCCGGCATGGCATTCGCGACTCGTCACGACGCCATCGCGCCAACAGGCGACGGACAAATGTTCGGTAGAGGTATCGAGAGCAAGTAGTTTCACACCTCGATTGTACCATTTTGCTGCATTCGGGCCTAAGTCCCGTTAACGATGGGTGATTGCGGGGGAGGTCTACCTACTATAAGTAACCACGATTGATATGCTTTTAAGCATAGGTTTTTTTTCCTGCACGCAAGCGTAAAGCGCGTTAGATTATTCGCAGCCGTGAGGGCGACGGCTATTGGCTGTTTTCGATCATCGCATCAGACAAGTAGCGTATTCCATACCCAATACACCATGGCTTCCATACAGCGCCTGACCACTGTGGCGCGGGAGCGCCGTACTCCTCTATACCGTCAACAGCGGCAAAGTGATGATGAACCGGCGCCCAGCGTGATGCTGAATGCTGACTTATGCATCGTTGCGCGCAACGAGGCGTTTTGCCATTGGGTCGGTTTGCCCGTTGCTACCATATCACAGGGTATGAATCTTTGTGACCTGACGGAGGCTTGTCCAAGGTTGAGCCAGCTGGTGCAGCTGATGACATCCACAACCGGGCGCCAACAAGGCAGCCCACTGTTTCAGATTCAAACACTGCTGGATGGCATGTACTGGGTGCAAATACAGCATGGTGACAGACTGCGTACTCGACGAGTGTTGACACCATCACATAGCGTTGCATTGGCGCAGGCCAGCATAGGGGTATGGGAGTACGATCCGGACAACTATCAGTATAGTTGCGCCCCATCTTGGTGGGGTTGGTTGGGGTATCCACATGATTCCACTGCCTGTTATGAGTCGTTAGTACACCCTGATGATCTGGAATGTGTGAGGCGAACGCGCAGCGAATGTGTCAGCCATCGCTTACAACAGTTTGCCTGTGAACTGCGTGTCAAGGCAGCCTGCGGTACTTGGCGCTGGGTGTTGTCCCGTGGGCGACTGGTGGAACAGGATGGGCGCCACCGCTTGTTGGGGGTGGATGTCGATATCTCTGATTTGAAGGCAGCCAGCTCGCAACAACAATTACTTGCATGTGTGGTGAATGTGATCCCGCTTGGCGTAATGGTGTCTGATGTGGCTGGCCGTATTCAGATGGTTAACGCTGCGTTCTGCAAAATTACCGGCTATCACGCTGAGGAGGTGCTGGGGCAATCGGCTGAGCTATTGAATTCCGGCATCCATCATGCCGTGTTCTTCCAGCATATGTGGTCAGCAGTCAATCGACGTGGCACCTGGAGCGGTGAAGTGTGGAACCGTCGTAAGAATGGTGAGGTTTACCCGGAATGGATGACTTTGATTTGCCTGCGTGATCGCAATGAGCAAATTACGCATTATGCCGCGGTATTCGAGGATATTACTGAACGTAAGCGCCAGGAAGAACGGATAACACATCAGGCCTATCATGATCCGTTGACGGATCTGCCCAATCGTTTGCTATTCAATGACAGATTGGAGCACGCGATTGCGCAGGCGCGTCGCATGCGTGAACGGGTTGGGGTGATGTTCATTGATCTGGATGGCTTCAAACCGATCAATGATCAGAATGGGCACGATGCGGGTGATGCCCTGTTGAAGCAATTCAGTCAGCGTTTACAAGCCTGTGTACGGGCGGGAGATACCATTGCACGATTGGCTGGTGATGAGTTCACTTTGATCGTACCGCATGTTAACTGCGAAGAAGATCTGGTTCCCATTGCGCAGAAGGTATTGCAGGCAGCGAATCTCCCATTTTTGGTGAATGGGCATCGGCTAAGTGTAGGGGCGAGCATTGGAATCAGCCTATTTCCCGATCATGGCGACAATCCGCTGACATTGCTCAAACATGCAGATCAGGCGATGTATATGGCCAAGCATGCTGGCCGTCGTACTTGGAGGATCTATCCGGGTTGACCGGCGAAGTAGGTGGCGAAGCTTGCATGGCCCCAACGCATATACAGCAAGGCTATCCGCGATGACGGATGGCTGATTCTTCTTCTTTGACGTGCTTACGAACGAACCAGCCAATATAGCCTGCCATGCCGATGATGAATGCGATCACGATCGCACTCATGATTCCTACATCTGACGAGAATAGCTCTTTCCACAGTTCCATGATCGACTCCTTGCTGAAATAACCACTTCTTTTTAATGGTTATACGCTTGATGCCATGGATGTGGATTGACGTAAATCAACAGTCGCTTATTTCCATTCGTCCAGCTGCCACCAGATGGTGCGACTGACGGTGACACCGGATGGAAAGTGCTCCAGAAAATCTGCCCGGAAATCCGGTGCAAAGTCATCCAGATAGCGATTCAGCTCAATCTTGGCCCGTGCTTGATAGCGGGTACGGAAACGGCCTGCTTCTTCTTCCTCAAACGTGATGGAGGTAAAGCAACCTGTATCAAAAATATCCGGAATGTGGCGGTGGCGCATGAAATCGGCAACGGCTTCGCGCCATTCCTCGTCTACTTCCAGGGTAACTTCGTAAGTTAACATGCTGGGCCTTTGCGAACGTATAATTGATCAATTTTCTCCGTTTCCCGCCATGGCCGCAAACTTCATTCCCGTTTCTCTCCTCGTTTACTGCCGCCCCGGTTTTGAACCGGAAGCTGCAGCTGAATTGATTGAACTGACCAGCATGCAGGGGCTGACTGGCCAAGTAAAAGCGGTGGCCAACGAGGGTTTTGTGCAATGGCTACCCGCTGATCGTAATGCGTTTCAGCGCCATGCAAGCCGTTTGCGGTTCGACGAGCTGATGTTTGCCAGGCAATTGTTGTTGGCAGGCGATTGGATAGAAACTGGTGAGCAGGACCGGGTGACACCAGTGTTGAACGCATTGGCGGGCCATGCTGGCCCGTTTGCAGAACTGTGGCTGGAAAGCCCAGATACCAATGATGGTAAGGCATTGTCCAGCTTCTTCAAGCGCTTTCAGCCAAAACTGGAAGATGCCTTACGACAGCGTGGCAAACTACCTGAGACAGCGGGGGCAAATCGCCCTCGGCTGCATTTGTTCTGGGTGGACAAGCAACATTGCATTCCTAGCATTTCGCTGGCAGGCAATCGTAGCGAATGGCCGATGGGTATTCCCCGTTTGAAAATGCCTCATGATGCGCCCAGCCGGTCCACGCTGAAGTTGGCTGAGGCGCTGACTGTCTTGATGAGTGATACCGAGTTGCGCGAACGTATGCGGGCAGGTCAGCGTGCTGTCGACTTGGGTGCAGCCCCTGGTGGCTGGACGTGGCAACTGGTCAATCGTGGCTTGCGTGTGACAGCCATCGATAACGGCCCGTTGAAAGGCAGCCTAGTTGATGATCCATTGGTTCAACATTTACGTGTCGATGGTTTTAAGTTTCGCCCCAAGAAACCAGTGGATTGGTTGGTCTGTGACATGGTCGAAAAACCCTCCCGCATTGCTCAGTTGATTGCGGGATGGCTGGCTGATGGCGATGCTAGGCAGGCTATTTTCAACTTGAAGCTACCGATGAAAAAACGCTTTGACGAAATTCACAAATGCATCGGGCTGATTGACAATATCATGCAGCGTGCAGGTATGCCTTATCTTTTGCGTATCAGGCAGTTGTACCATGATCGCGAAGAGGTGACTTGCCTGCTTGCAAGGCGCTGACACATAGCGTGCACCACCAATTTCATTCACGACAGGATGCTTGTTTCCCGGTGGTCACGATTTCGAGCAACTGACCATGTCCCCATCTTTAAGGATCAACAGACTCTCGAAGTTGCCATCCAGATTCGTCGAAAGGGTATAGCTACCTCCCGATTGGTTCGGAAAGGTGTAGCTAATACCCGGGTTATTACCGTCATCACTGACGGAAATGTTTTCGTTGAGACGTTTGTCATTGGCGGTGTACTTCTCCTGCCCTATCACCAACGTGGAATTGCTGGCTTCAATCTCCAATTTGCCTTTGCTTTCCCCCTTTATTGTGATGCATGCAGTCGAGACTTTGGCAAAGTTGACATGGGGCATGACCTCTGCCCAGACATTGGTGGTGAATGCTGCAGGGGTTGGGCCTGCGCAGCCAATACCAACGGAGCCGGATGGCTGTGTATCATTGGTCAGCGTTGCCCCTGACAGGGTGCCATCCAGGGTGGCTACCCCCAGCAAGTATGTTCTGCCACCGTTGACTGGATCTTTCAGATCAAATTTGGATGCCAACTGTGTTCGCTGTCGATCAATCAGTACACCGAACTCGCTGGATAGGGCCGTGACATAGTTCACACTGCCACGGCTAGATTTGATCGAGCCGTCTGCACCCAATGAAATGCTTTCACCCTTGGCGAGACCTTCAAGTTCGTTGCCTTTGTAATAGCTACAGTTTTCTGCATAAGTGCCAGCCAGCATTTTACTGATGACGAGCTTGATTGCCGGTCTGATGTCTCTACTGTTGTTCTGGGATGGTAAAGCCGAGTTGGCATTGGTTTTCACAACAGGCTGATGGTCTGAGGCAGAGGGTGCTGTCTGCTGGTCACAGGCAGACAGCAGCAAGCATGAGGTCAGGCTGGCGACAACATGCAGCGCGTGGTGTGTTCTGGACATTTGGGCAACGACTTTCGTGGTTTTATACAATCTGGCTATGGAGATTTCCGGCAGGCAACGGCTGCTGGCGCTGGTGGCCGATGCGGAAAATGTCCAAACAATGTGATGGATATGATAATGGCATTTTCCGTTGCCGGGAAGATGTGGATTGCAATGGCGTCTTGTTTCTCTTAGCCTTGAAGTCATACGTTGTGATCAAGTAGAGGGGGAACATCAGCATGTTGAGGGAATTCAAAGAGTTTGCGATGCGCGGCAATGTCATCGATCTGGCTGTCGGTGTGGTGATTGGCGGTGCATTCGGCAAGATTGTCGACTCGCTGGTCAAAGATGTGATCATGCCGCCGATCGGATTGATTCTTGGTAAGGTGGATTTCACCAATTTGTTCATCACCCTGAAGGAAGGTACCAAGGTTGCGGGGCCCTATGAAACGCTAGACGCCGCTCAGAAGGCTGGTGCAGTTACCTTGAACCTGGGTGTTTTTGCCAATGTGCTGGTCAGTTTCGTGATTGTGGCATTTGCGATTTTCATCCTGATCAAAGGAATCAACAAGATCAAGCGAGAGCAGGCGGCGGCTGTGGCCGAGCCACCTGCAACCCCTGAAGAAATCCTGTTGTTGCGCGAGATTCGGGATTCACTGAAGAAGCAACAGTGAGTAAGATCCCATCCAATTCGGTACCAACGCCAAGTACAACGCAACTGGAAAGGGAGTTGCGGCAGCAGATTCCACTGGTGGATGCCATGCAATTGCAAGTCGTATCTGTTGCAGATGAGCGTGTGGTTCTGCAAGCACCGCTGTTACCCAATATCAATCCGCACGGGACAGTATTTGCTGGTAGCGCGGCATCGGTGGCGATTTTGGCTGCCTGGAGTCTGTTGCACACGCATCTGCAGCGCCTGGGTGTGGACTGTCAGCTGGTGCTGCAACGCAATCACATGGAGTATGAACTGCCAATCAATGACACGTTCAAGGCTGAAGCTCAGTATCTGGAAACTGCAGATTGGCCACGTTTTATCTCCATGTTGCAACGTAGAGGTCGTGCACGAATCGCCATGAAATCAACTTTGACCTGTGGTGCTCAGATCGTGGCGCATTTTGAAGGGGAGTTCGTGGCACTGGCGAGGAGCTAACCTCTCCATCCGGTACGGTTTGAGAGGGGCGTATCACGTAACGGTCTATGCCAGGCTACCTGCCAATACACTGGTGATCAACTGCAATACCAATGCCCAGCGTTGTCGGGCGAACCATGTCAATGCACCCGCGTGGCGACAAGCTTCTTCTCTGGGGGGCAGCGTACGTCCCGTCAGTTTGCCAAGCACTTGGTCGTGTGCTTCCCAATTGCTTTGAGAGCTGGCCATGATACGGAACAGTTCCGCATCCAGGCTGACACGGATGCCGCAATAGCACTGCACCAGGCCCGCAATTAGGGCGGTGACCAACGATACCTGCCTTGCTAACGGCAGCATATGACCAGTCAACCACACCAACCAACCCGCCAATGATAGGCATAGCGATAACGCCATCAACCACCGCCCCTGACTGAGCAAGGTGGCGAGTATCTGGCGTTCCAACTGCGGCGAAGCCTGGGTCATGGTTTGGCCTTACTGACTGCAGACGCAACAGATGACAAATGGGCCGGCTGCCAAACTACACCTTGACGGATATTGGCGATGTGGCGGAAGGCCGTATCAGCATCCGGAAATTGCCCATGTTCGACCAGCCAAGCAGCAGCCACAGTGGCACTACGCGACAAGCCCAATGCACAATGGACAAACACTTTGCCGGTAACGGAATACCGATCAATGAATTGCAGTGCGGCGTGCAGTGTGGCTGTGTCTGGCGCGGTCAGATCCATCACCGGTAGGTTCAGGTAGGGCAGATCTGCTGGGTGAAAGCTGGCTGAAAATTCACCTGTCAGGTCCAGTACGGCCGTGGTGCCGGGGGGCAGCATTTGCTTGTCGGCCGGCCAAGCGCCGATGGCCAACTGTGGTGTAATGTCATGCCAAGGCTGTAGCTTGCGCAGATAGTGCCGATGCGACAGGCGAACCCCGGCCAGGTAAGGGGCCAACAGTAAACGTGATACCCAATGATGTTTGCCATGGATTTTGTGAAAGACAGATGGACCCAGTTGGTAATAGCCTACGGCAACCAAAAGCAAAGCCATACCCGGCCATAACGCCAACCAGGCCCAACCTCCTGCAGCATACGCAAGTGTTGCACAGATCAGTGATCCAGCTAGATAGCGGTGCCCTAATCGGTTGGCTCGTTGCCTGTCTGCACTGGGTTGGGTCTTCCAACCATGGTCTGGAATGACATATAGGCACATCAACCCCACGATAAAACCGGTGACCACATCAATGAAATGATGCTGGTAAACAGTCAATACCGATACCCCGATCAGTGCGAACCAGATGTGCATCACCCAGCGCCATGCGCCTTGCAGATACCGATGGTAGATGACCCACAGCAACATCAGCAGGCTGATATGAAGGGAGGGCGCTTGATTGAACGGTTTGTCGAAACCATGCAATGCCTTGAACAATGTACCGTTGAAGCCATCGCCGGTGGCAGGGACATCAAAGCTGAATTGCAGCGGAAACAGCAAGAAGCCAATCGCAGAAATCACGATGGCCAGCATCAGGCGCAGTGCATGGCGGTGCAATTCTGGCTTGTGGGTACACAGAAACAGCGACAGCCCAAAGAAAAAGTCGATGGACATATACGGCAGGATCAGCGACGGGGTGAACGGGATGTGTTTTTCCCAGCCGTATACCAGAATGCCCACGTCGCTGCGGCTGGCCGTGTATTGATTGCAAAAGCCGTACACGATGAAGAAGAACGGCGCCAGAAACAGTAGCCAAGCAGTGGCTTGGGGCCAAGGGCGTCCGCGCAGCCAGTTGAACATCGCGATCAAGCCCCCTTGCGCCGTGCAACGGATACCGAGAAGATGCCCCATTCGTCAATCAGCTGATCCTGTTTCTCAAAACCAGCGGCTTCCACCAGTTGATCCATTTCCAGTTGAGTTCGACGGCGCATGATCCAGGGTTGATTGTCACGATGACTGGTCAGGGCTCGAGCAATCATTTCCAGTTGTGGATGCCAGGGTTGGTTGGTATAGACCAGATAGCCACCTGCGGGGATGGCCTGCGCCAACCCAGCCAGAGAGCGTTGGATCATGTCGTTATCCGGGAACAGCTCATACAAGCCGGATACCACTGCCACAGTGGGTTTGGGTGACAAGTTGGCCAAACTTGCTTGATCGAACGCATCGCCCTGTATGAAATGCACCTTGTCACTTAAACCACGTTCTGTAATCAATTTCTGACCCGCATCGACATTGATGGGGCTGTAATCACGTAGCACCGCGGTAAAGGGCTGCTTGAAAGCCGCCAGTGCATCCAGAATGTAGCGGCCATGACCAGCTGCAATATCGACCAGATGGACTGCTTGCCCACTGGCAGCAACCTTGGCCATGGTTTGTGCCAGCAATTGCTCCAAATGCTGTTTGCGGAGCCGGATACCACGCCAGCCAATACTGTTGATGTAAAACCAATCCACCAGCTTACCAAATGGGGTGAAGCCACTGGGTTGATTGCGGTAGACGTAATCGAGCGTGCTGCCTGAATCGAAGCCGGTTTGCACGCCCAGCCGGATACCATCACTGAACCAGGCACCGATCTTCAAACCCAATCGCGTCAGGGCAAAGTTCCAGCGTTTGGGGGAGAACATGGACAATGGTTGGGTCAGCGCTTGATACTCTTGGTAGGTATAGCCTTCCCGATGGGCATTCAGCAGTGAGGGGGAGGATTGAGGCTGGCTGAATGCGCGGAGGATGAATTCACGTGCTTTGCCAATCGGCAAGTGGTTATCTTTTTCATTGAGCGTATCGTGGAAAAAGCCAGGGAACAGATGCTTCTCCTTGATCTTTGAGGCCAAGCCATCAAACAGCGCCCATTGTGGCTGTTGGTGGACGACCCAATCGTTGCCGGATGTCAGCATCAAGGTCGGCGGGTGGACGGCGGCGGCGTCACGAATCAATCGATTGGCGGTGTCGAACAGGCTGACCAGGATATTGACTGCAATGGCCCGGGTGATCAGTTTGTCCTGCTGGTAACTTTCAATTTTCACCGGATCGTGTGTCAGTAATTTGGGTTTGACATAGCTCTGTACGAACGCCTTTTTCTTGAACAGCATCAAGAAGCGTAATGCGGGAATGGCAAGCGGAACGTATAACTTCACTTTCAGTGCGGGCGTGGCTAAGACCAGGCAGCGTACGGGCGGGGCAAAATCATGCACCCAAGTGGTGGCCAGCACCGCGCCCACGCTTTGCGCCATGATGGCGATCTGCTTGGTTGGGACGCCGTGTTGTTGGTTAATGTGCTGCACAAAGCTGTCGATGTCTTTCACCAGCACGCCGAAGTGCTCGGCGTATCCTCGATCGCCGGGCGACAAACCATGACCACGAGCATCCCAGGCAAATAGGTCGAAATCGGGTAGGTCCAGCTTGTCCACCACATCCTGCATCCGGCCGGAATGTTCGTGTCCCCGATGGAACAGCGCCACGGCTTTCTGTTCTGGCCCAGGCTGTGTGGCTGGCCAGTGACGGTAAAACAGCGCTACACCATCGAAACTGGTAAAACGATGCTCAATTGGAGTCCGCATCAGGTTTGATCTCCGTTGGAAATGAATTCGGGCGGGCAAACGCGTTCGCGCAGATGGTTGAATGATTGCCGTAATGTGTTCATGAATTGTTCTTTATCGCCGCTCCAGAACAGTGGTTTGCCAATCGCCAAGCGGCAGAAATGGGGTACCAGCATGAAGCTGCCCTTGGGCATGGATTTCCCCAGGCCATGGGTATAGGCCGGCACGATGGGAACGGCAGGATAGCGTTTGGCGATGAAGGACACCCCGCTTTTCAATTCAGCCAGTTGTTCCGGCTCGCCACGTGTCCCTTCGGGGAAAATCAACAGGATCTCACCGCGATCCAGTGCGTCATAACAGGGTTGCAGCGGATCAATTCCTTGCTGGGCGCCACCTCGCACAATGGGGATGATGCCAATCACATTCAACGAAAACCACGCCATCGGCCCACTTTTCAAAAAGTAATCTGCCGCGGCAACAGGCCTGACTTTGTGGATCATGCTTAATGGAAACAAGGTCAACAAGGTCAAGGTATCCAAGTGACTGTTGTGATTGGCAACCAGCACAGCCGGGCCGCGGCGTGGGATGCGTTCCCGGTGGCGAATGCTGACGCCGAGCACAATCAGTACCACTGGATACGCTACCAGCACCATGAAGGCGATACGCAGCAATCGTTTCATTTAGTAATGGAAATACCGAATGAAGTGGAAGAACAGGGGCGCGGTAAAGGTCAACGAATCCAGCCGATCCAGAATGCCACCGTGGCCAGGTAACAGGTTGCCGCTATCCTTGACACCAATATCGCGTTTGACTGCGGACATCACCACATCACCCACAAAGCCGGTCATGCCGATCAGAATGCCGCAGCCAATCGATTCACCCACTGTCAGTGGGGTGAAGAATGGTGCCAGTGCCCAGCACACCAATGTGGTGGTGAATACGCCACCCAATAAGCCTTCCAGTGTTTTGTTCGGGCTGACCTTGGGGACAACCTTGGTCCGGCCGAAGTTTTTGCCCCACACATACTGGGCAACATCGTTCAGCTGGGTCAGGAAGATCAGGAAGAACACCAGGGAGTCACCCGATGCTACTTCGCTCTTGTCCGGCAATGCCAGCAGGAAAGCCATGTGGCTGAGACTGAATACTGTGGTCATCAAACCCCAGTGCAGTGTACCCGCGGCGTTCAGAAAACCCTTGGTCTCACCGATCCACATCATGCACATGGGTAGGAGCAGGAAGACATACACCGGAATCCAGATGATGAACATGCCATACCAGCCAATGCTTACCCAGTAATACTGGATTGGAATGGCCAAGTAGGCAAAGAACAACACCGGGTAATCTGTACGCCGCCATGGGGCTAGGGTCAGGTATTCCTTGAAGGCCAAAAAGCTGATGAAGCAGAATACAAAGGCGGAGGTTGCGCGGTTGAAGGCAATGGCGGCGGTAAACACGGCAATGATCAGCCACCAGGTTTTCAGTCGCAGTTTCAGTTCGGTGTAATTGCGATCAGGGTTGCGTTTTACCAGTACCCAGGTAATCAACTGTGCAATCAGCAAGATTGCGATGGCGATGCCAGCACCAATCATCGCAGCTTCAGAGGTCTGCAAGGGTAGAAGCTTATTGGCGCCAGCAACCAGTTGGTCTTTCGACGTCGGAATAGACATCATGCTTGGACCTCCTTCAAGGCGGCACGGCAACGATTGATGGTGGTCAACAAACACAATAGGGTCAGGGCCAGCAGTGCCATCGACCAACCGATGCCATGCGGTACCCCACACAGCACCAGTACGCTACCCAGCCCCATTAGAAAGGCCCGGTCACTTTTACCGGAGGGGCCGTCATAGCGGCGGCTGGCGCCAATCACCTGACCCATTACGCCAGCAAATTCTGTGAAAATGGCCATGGCGATATAACCCATCACCAGTAGCGGATGCAAGCCTAGGGCCAGCAAGAAGGGCAGATACAGGGCGGTGTCCGAGATCACATCCCCCAGCTCGTTCAAAATCGCCCCCAGCTTGCTCTGCATGTTGTATTGCCGGGCCAGTGCACCATCAATTGCATTCAGTGCCATACGGATCAGCAATAGCGGTGGCAATACCCAGAACGGCAGCAAGCTGCTGGGTAATAGTGCAAATAGTGCACCACCCACTATCGACAACAGCATGGCGAGAACCGTGACCTGGTTGGCCGTAATGCCATGACGGGCCAACCAGCCGGTGGGCACCGACAGCAGCCGGACGAATTGGGGTTTCAAATCGTAAAGAGTAAGAGCCATGTTAGGTCGTTTGTGTCGAGTATTGAGTCGTCGCTGAAGTCAAATTCCAGTTCAATTTCTATGGGAATCATCTACGTTACAGTCCCACTTGTTTTTGTCTGGATTGCGAAAATGGTAATTAGAATTAATCATCAAAAGAATAGCGCGGCCCATGCATGCAATGATCCAGATCAGCACCAGGAAAAAACAAATTTCGCATGATTAGCTGAAGGTAGATATGTTGAGAACGACAATCCGTCGAGGTGATGTGAACGAATCGGGTTGCCAGCTCAGATAAAACATATGTCATCATGGATGCAATGCGTAGACAGAATGACTATAGCATGGCCCCGGCGCAGGCGTGCTGCAATGCGGGTGTCAGCGGGTGCTGTAAAGTGATACCGGGCAGTGGCGAGACATTACACTACGGATATGCATGGCAGGTAATCTGGTAGTGAAGGGAAATCATTTTACTGATGTTTGGCACGGGCTTTGCTGTCAAAGGCCAAGCGGGCTGTTTGGATGCGGGTGTACAGCACTCCCCAGTTGCGGGTTCATCCTGTGCCTATGCCAGAGCCAGTTTGGACCGGTGGTCTCATGCCGTCCCGTGATGTAGTGGTCTAATTTGCGCAGCTTGAGACGGTTTCCATAGGCTCGACCAGCATCTCTAAAACTGAGCTAGGCGGGGTGCGCTCACCAAGTTTGGCGTTGCCAACGACTGTTTCGATTCTTGGCACGACCAATCGAACTACCAGAGCATCAAATGCCACCACCCCAGCAAACAGGATCGCAAAAAGCCAGCATGTGAGTTGCTGCAGTATGCGCATGTTGATGCCTAACGTATGAACTCACCAGACTGGCACGGCTTGCCACGACAGGTCCGGTGGAATGATGGGTTGGGTTGGGTTGGGTTGGGTGTTTGGGGCTCAGCATATTGTTGCTTTCATATCATGTCCGATGCAGCCCTGACGCCAGTCGCAGTGCGAGGCGTTTAACCATGCGGAAAACTGGTTCAAAAAATCGTCGAAACGCTCCTGTATCTGACATCTCTGACTCGACAAGCAATGGGCTTTGGGGAACGAACCAGGCGAGAACGAAAGTAAAGATGCCATATGCAAAGAGGCCCCCAATAGCTATGCCTATTCCGGCAACAATGAGTAGCAAGAACCACCCCAGAAAACTGTCCTTGATGGACTGCGGCAACCACGAATGAACAATGCTGGCGAGAACAATGCCTCCTACCAGAAAAGGCACGGTGACTATCTTTATTGCTATTTGACCAAATCTGCTAATGACAGACATTCGTGTTAGGTGCCCAATGGTAGCGTTAACGGGTGTCAATCTACGTAGCAGATTGACACTGCATCCCGCGCAGCGGGCGTGTTGAACGACGGGTTGGATAGTTATCCAGCACAATTGGTAATTGGCCAGCTTGTCCTCTGCTAGCTTCACGGCCTCTTCAAGTGTGAACCCTGCTGCGAATGTCTGCCAAAACTCAGAGTCTGCTGTTAATTGCAACAATACGTAATAGCACCCAGTCTCTCTGTCATCAGCGACCTTTGGCGGGTCTTCGTAGTCACCAGAACCGTAAAAGACATCATGCCTGACAATGCGGACCTCGCAGGCTACAGCGCCTGCATATTGCCAAGTACCCCGCTTTACTATTGGGGTGTTGCTTAGAGCCTGTTCAAAGTCTTTTGAGCAATAGAGCCAAGAAGGCGAGATGGATGAACTGCAAGCTGGTATTCAACTGCCGCTCACAGTTCTTCCACAGCCGCCGATGTTTTTCCA
>NZ_SCOH01000022.1 GCF_005503445.1 Chitinivorax sp. B
GCGTTCAATCTGAGCCAGGATCAAACTCTTTCGTTCAATCCTAATCTCACGCAAGATTTCAGAATTATCTGATTTCTAAACGTGAGCACTTTATTTCTTTGATTAACCAGACCTGAAGGCCTGGCAACCAACCCATAAGCGCCCACGCTTATCGACTGTATTTTTTTGTTAAAGATCATTGCTGCGCTCTTCGCTGCAGCAGAGAGGGTGAATAATAAACACCTCCCCCCTCCTCGTCAACCACTAATTAAAGAAAAGTTTAAGAAATCTGGGTGACCTTCATGCGCAGCCAAAGCAACGTTATGATTTATATATTCTTTAATTGAAACCAAGAAAATCGGGTCTTACAATGGGTCAGCGGAAAGCTTAAAGCAGCCTTAGGACATGGTTTCCAGACCAATATCGATGCAATTCCGCCGATACCACATCGTACCGCATTCTCCGTCCTCTTCCCCAAACCCCAACACCGTCGGATCGAGCTGAATTTTAGCGCTGGTCACGACGTGACTCAGATGGTGGCTTGTTGTTGCTGCAACGGGTCTAAGGCATTGCCATGGGCTATGAGGATCTCAATAACCACGACAGCTTATGTCACAATCCGATATGGCAGACTGCGCACGGACAAATCAAACTCGGGGCTCCAACCTGACCCCGTGTTGCTTCGAGAACCGCACTGCCGTTGTCGCACGCGCGCTGGTCGAGCAATTCATTGCCACCTTTTCCAGCCCACCCGAGTCCTTGATCCTCGACTTCGACACCACCGACGACCCAGCAGATCCGGACTTACTCGTATTGGCAGGTGTCGCGGGGCTTATGTCTATGGTGCAAACTTAAGCGCAAAGCCTTAGCACCAGAGCGTATATCCTAAAGATTCCCTATGTATCTTAAAGTGAAACTACGCATATTAGGAACGCCAAGTTGTAGTGTTCAAAAGACAACCACGACTCGACTGTTTTGCCACAAGTCAGGAGTTGCACTCCCACTGTCAGCGCATCATCAGCCAGCTCATTGTGCGTATACCCAGCCATGTCAGTGCGAGTGATCCGAGCAAATGCGTACTAGCCGCGACCATGCCCCATGCAAATTGCCCCTTCAGTAA
Organism: Chitinivorax sp. B; assembly: GCF_005503445.1. Lineage (NCBI taxonomy): Bacteria > Pseudomonadati > Pseudomonadota > Betaproteobacteria > Chitinivorax > Chitinivorax sp. B. The sequence continues at coordinate 1,100 of NZ_SCOH01000022.1, forward strand.
CAACGTTATCACTTCTCCGGAGAAAGTGGAAAAGGTGGTCAGTCCGCCGAGAAAGCCGGTGACTACAAATAGACGATATTCAGGTGGCCAAGCACCAAACTGTCCAAACCAAGCAATAGCGAGTCCAATCAGGTATCCACCTAGCAAATTCGCAACCAATGTTCCCATGGGAACAGTCGGAAAGACTGGATTCAGCCATGTACCCAATAACCAACGCAGCCATGCCCCCAGAGCGGCGCCGGTACCAATTGCAATCCACGCGGTCCACCCCACTTAGCAACCTCTGTGACTGTTAAATGTTGTCGAGTATAGGGGTAGGAAAATCGCTGGGCAAATCGCGCAGAACCCATGCTCAGAGCCCAATACACCCCATTAGATACAGATATGTAAATCATGTATTCTGTATTCACAGCACTCCAAACCATTACCAAGTGAGTATTTAGACAGCTGCTGCAACCAAACACCAGTGTCATACAACCTGCTCAATAGCGATCGATTTTTACAACAGTATCAGCCAATCATCAAAAAACTCATTGCACACTGACCAACATAGACTGGCTTGAGTGACCACATCATGAATGCACCAACGTTACTTCCCCGATACGCTCAACTTGCTGACGAACTGACTGCATGTATTCGTGGGGGTAGTTTGCGTCCAGGTGACAAACTTCCCTCCGTTAGAACATTGTGCTCGTTACATGGTGTCAGCCCGGCAACCGTGACCCATGCGCTGCACCTATTAGAAGATGCGGGGCTAATTGAAGCGCGCCCACGTGCCGGGTTTTACGTTAAACGACAAATTCAGGTGCGCCCACTGCCACAACAGTTGAGTGGCGATTACCACTCTCAGCCACGGCTGGTGGAACTCTCAAGCAAGCGCCAACGACTACTTGAGTTTGTCCATCCAACCCACTGTGATTGGTTGGGGTTGGCTAATTTATCACCTAGCCTGTTCCCAAATCAGCTGGTTCAGAAGTTCATGACATACCAAGCTCGGCGCGACCCAACCCTGCTCTCACGCTATGTCTTTGATGCTGGGGATGAACAATTACGCCAGCAAATTGCACGGCGTGGTGTAGAAGCGGGATGTGTCTGGCAACCTGACGACATCATTATTACAAATGGAGTAGTCGACGCACTGGGCCTAAGTTTGCGCTTACTGACCAAGCCTGGGGATATTGTTGCCATCGCGGCGCCATCTTCCCTGCCATTACAGGAACAACTGGAAACCCTATCCCGTCGGGCATTGGAAATCCCCGCTCACCCATGTGATGGTATTTCGCTAGATGCATTAGCCACTGCACTTGAGCAACAAACCATTGCAGCCTGTGTGGTCAGTGCCAATTTCGCCAGCCCAACGGGTAGCCTGATGAGTGACGACAGCAAGCGTAGGTTGGTAGAGCTGTTGGAAAGCCATGGCGTACCACTTATCGAAGATGACACATATGGCGAGTTCTATAGTGGGGAACAGCGTCCTAAACCTTGTAAAGCATTTGATCGTAGTGGAAACGTCATTCTATGTTCCGAGCTGTCCATCACCTTGGCACCAGGGCTAGGACTAGGCTATATCGTGGCTGGACGCTATCGCTTGGGCTTACAGGCATTAAAGCCCGCAACCATGGATGGCGTACCGCTCTTAACGCAACGTACCTATGCAGCCTTTATGGAAAGCGGCCATTACGAGCCGCACCTGCGTCGTTTGCGTCGGCAACTGGCCGAGCAGTTAAATGCCTTGCGAGCCGCAGTGTGTGAATACTTTCCGGCGGAAACAGGTGTGTCCTGTGCTGCTGGCGGGTATCTGTTATGGGTGGAGCTACCCAAGCAGATTGATGCAGCAGAACTTAACCAGCAAGCTGCCAGATTGGGTAGTAGTTGTGCACCAGGGGCATTGTTTACCCTCGGTGACGGATTACATAATTGTCTGAGACTCAATGCGGGTCACGTTTTTTCACCCAAGATTGAAGAAGCTGTACGTACGTTAGGGCAATTGGCACAACAAGTGTTAGACACACAACGCCCCAACGATGAATAGAACCAATACACCGGTTGACTATGTACCTTGCCTGACAGCGTCCAACCCTGGATTCACATCTTCTCCATAGGCCTGCTTCCAACGGTCATTCAACGCTTGATAATCCGCAGCACATTCCTCTGGTAGTCCATCAGGAACATGCCAAGCAGCAACGCGGGTTTCCACGGCAAAGTGGCTGACTGGCTTGATCTGGTTGGGCTGATCAAAACTGCCAACTGACAAATCCATCCGTTCCGAATCCACAAATGCAAAACTGAGCGGTGTGCCACAAGAAGAGCAGAAACCACGTTTGGCAATGCGCGAGCTTTGATAATACTGCGGTTCACCATTCAACCAACTGACTTCACTTTTCTGCACATTCAGCCATGACGCGAACACGTTGCCAAAAGCCAGCTGACACATGCGGCAATGGCAGTAATACCCTTCGCGGTTGTCTGTGGCAACGCAATATCGGATACGTCCGCACAAGCATCCGCCTTCCAGCACCTCAATATCGCTCATGGCATCCTCACTTGAGTAATAACGTGACACAGCTTTGCGGGGAAAGGGTTAAAACTTCGCAACAACTCGTCACACAATCAGGTTCATATCCGTTTCAATGCGTCCCACATCAAGCAGCCATATCACGACAGAAATGGCACGCCTATTTTCCGATCACACAAACAGATTACGTTCCTTATAGAAGCGAAAGTGCGTGTGCGGCTCGAAAGGTGTATAGATCGCAACACCTTTCGCTGGTGCCTCCACCCACATGCAGCCACCACCCATTTTTACCTCGTTCGCCGGCGCCAGTTGGTTACGCAGTGGCACACTGTTATATAAATGAGGGTAGGGAATGAAAATAAGCTCTTTAAGTGGTGCATCACCCAAATTCAGCACCACAAGGGCCACTTGGCCAGGAATATCGGTATAGCGTAAATAGATCAGGGCATTACCGTTCTGCTTTTCACCCAACATCAACAACTTGCCGGATTGCAATGCCGGATTGGCATCACGTACAACCACCAACGATCGAATGAATTCACGCATCGGTAATTCCCATTGTGTCTCGTCCCACACCATCGGACGACGGCAATCAGGATCATTTCCCCCTTCCATGCCATTTTCGTCACCATAGTACACCAGCGGAATACCCGGAAGGGTGAACTGCGCCGCCACAGCCAACTGTCGCAACCGAATATCCGGAATAGCTGTCCGCAAACGCATGGTGTCGTGACTACCCAGCATCAGCCAACTGTTCAGGCTACCCTCATGGCCATAACCTTCGTAGTACTCCTTCATCGCCAGATTGGCCTGTAAGTGACTGATATTACCCGCCAACCAGGCCAACATTGCTTCACGGAAGTAATAGTTCATCATCCCGGTGTAGCCTTGGCCATTGACCCAACCACCGGCATAGCTCATTAGCTCACCCAGCAGTTGCGCTTGCGGGTAGCGTTGCTTGACCGCCGCACGAATACGTTGCGCAGTTTTCATGCCCAAATCCTGTGCGGTGTCAAAACGCCAGCCGGTAATGCCCATTCCCAGATAGTGCGCAAGAAAACTGTTCTCCCCAGAGAACAAGATGGCTTGCAGCTCCGTGTTCTCCAAGTTCAACTCCGCAAGGTAGGGATGACCCCACCAGCATTGGTGGTTATCTTCGGCATCGAATGTGAAAAAACTGCGATAAGGTTGCTCACCCCGCTTAGCGGCCAAAAACCAAGGGTGCTGATAATTCACATGGTTCAGTACCGCATCCAGAATCAAGCCCATACCTCGGCGATCCAGTTCGATAATCAGGCGCTTTAAAGCCGCTTCATCACCAAACATTGGATCAATGCGAAAGAAGTCCATCGCATCATACTTATGGTTCGACGGCGCATCGAAAATAGGCGTGAAATAAAGGGTGTTGAAGCCGCTTTGCTGAATGTAGTCCAACCGATCAATGATGCCTTGCAGGTCCCCACCATAAAATACCTGCCCACACTGCTTCATTTCTGCTTCATTTTCAGCAGGGTGGGTATGCCAATCCGGCTTCAGGATATTGCCAGGGCACCGGTAGGCCGATTGGGTAAGCTTTTGCTCACCTGTCAGGCCATGCCCAATGGCAAAGCGTTCTGGGAAAATCTGATAGACGATCTGACGTGTTGAAGCAACGGACATGGTCAAAACCTGCGAGTGAGACAACGGAATGGTTTGAGCATAACGTCAGCCCACAAGGCCTGCCTGACAATTTGTGCGAAAGCAGCCGGCCATTGGCAAGCAATATGTCTGACAGAATAAGGACAGGTTCAACCACACTTGAACGGTTGAACCCATTTATGCCATTTAGGCACTATTCCCCATATCAGGCTATGAAAAACGAACCACAACCAATAGCAATTAAACGCTGAAACGGCGCACCCCTTGATGCAATGCCAGTGTCAGCTCCTGCATACGGCGCGTTAACTCTGCAGCCTGTCTTGACGCCACCACATTGGTATCAGCCGCCGCAGAAATACGGTCAACTTGTTGACCTACCAGATCTGTTGCCTGTGATTGCTCCTTCAACGCTACCGAAATTTCACCAACCAGTCCCACCACTTGCTGTGTACTACTTTCAATCTGCTGTACCGCATCCCGCCCTTGGTTGGCCAGGCCCACACCTTGTTCAACCCGACGTACCGCTTCCTCCATATTGGCTTTTGACTCGCTCGAACTATTCTGGATATCAGAAATCATTTGTGCGATTTCCTTGGTTGCAGCCGAGGTTCGTTCAGCCAACTTGCGAACCTCGTCGGCCACCACAGCGAAACCACGCCCATGGTCCCCTGCTCGTGCAGCCTCAATGGCTGCATTCAATGCAAGTAGGTTGGTTTGATCGGCGACTTCGCCAATGACATTCATGATGCTAGAGATGGTTTCTGTCTTCCCGGCCAAAGCTTCAATGGTGACGGATGTCTGATTGACTGCGTCACTGATGCGCACCATTTCATCAGTGGCACGTTTGATCACGTCGCTACCGCTCCGCAACAGATTGCCGGATTCTCGCGAAATATCGTTGGCTTTTGCTGCCCCATCAGATATTTGATGAATGTTAGCCGTCATTTGAGTAACCGCACCGGCCATCGCAGAAGCAGAAGTACTCTGACAGGATGAATCATTGGCGACCTGCCGGCTTTGATCTGCGACGCTTTTTGCCATCGAATCGATCTCGTCAGCATTGGCACGAATTTGTCGGATCAATTGCGCCAGCTCTGCTTGCATTTGTTTGACTTGGCCAAGCAAGCTTTGCGAATCGCTGGCCTGCAGGATGATTTCAGTATCCAATTTGCCGTTGGCGATTTGCTTGACAACATCAACGGTATAAGTTGGCTCACCACCCAGCTGTTTGACTAGGCCCCGAACCAATCGCATGCTCACAAAAAGCATGACTGCAACAATTACAGCGATCACCAGCAACAGGATACTGCTACTCCGCCAAAAAGCACGGTCGACATCATCAATGTAAATGCCACTACCGATAATCCAGGCCCAAGGTGCAAAACCCTTCACATAGGAAAGCTTGGCAACAGGTCTATCTGCGCCAGGTTTTGGCCATAGATAGTCAACATAGCCAGCCCCTTTGTCATTCACAGTCTTCACAAATTCACGAAACAGGTATTTGCCATCTGGGTCTTTAGCGTCGTTCATTGACTTACCATCCAGCTCCGGCTTGATGGGATGCATTAACATGACGGCGTTCATGTCATTGATCCAGAAATATTCTGTGCCCTCATAACGTAATTGTTTCAGTGCAGCCATCGCCATGGATTGCGCTTGCTCGCGCGGCAATTTCCCCGCTGCCTCCTGCTTCTGGTACATCACCACGACATCGTGTGCTACTTCAACGAGATTGCGTGTCTTTTGTTGACGATCCTGCAACATGGTATTGTTAAGACCAGTCAACGCCGTCAATGCCACAATCAGCAATCCAGCCAAAGCAATCAAAACCAACATCCAAAGTTTCATCCGCACTGACATCACAACCTCCATCACGCTTACAGTTTTGCCCCTTGATTCCTGCCATCTTTTATGTGGCATTTGCGTTCTTTATAGTTGCGACATTCAATATGTGAAATATGCTTTGTTGACCCGCATCAAGTTCGCCAAGAAAAGGGCGACTGACAGCCATGTAAAGCAAATTTGATGTCACATCGGCGGCGTCAAATCTGGCAAGACCAACTTGCCTTTCAGCATCCGGATTTCGTCCCGGTGCAATGCAGCCAGCTTCGTCACCTGCCGGCGTCCTTGCTCGGTCAAATGGATTTCCACCTGGCGGCGATCTCGTGTGCCGGTACGACGCTCGATCAGACCCAATTCTTCGCATCGGCCAGCCAGCGCAACCACGCCGTGGTGGTGTGCCTGCAATCGTTCGGCAAGTTCACCGATGGTGGCCCAATCCCTACCCGGGTAGCCCTGAACGTGCAATAGCATTTGATACTGCAATGGTGTCAGGCCATGCTCGCGGCACACACCTTCACTGAAACGCAGAAATAGGCGTAATTGATAGCGAAATTCCGACAATTTCTCGAAATCAGCCTTACTTAGTTCCGTCATTGTCATCGAGGAATTGCTCCTTGATTTTATATCATGTCATGATATATTTTAAATATAGCTTGTCGCGGTCAACGCAATTGAGCCGCTAACCAGACACCCTACTCGGAGATAGCTCATGAAACTATCTGCCTATTCGAGAATGATCACCTCATTTCATGTTGGCTGGGACGAACTGCATCGTGATCCGCCGTCCATTATCAGCATGATGATCAATCTGGTACTGCCGTTTTCATTACTGCCTGCAGCCATGATTTTGTATGCAGGCCATGTCAATGGCCAACTCTACGTCCCCAATGCCAGCATCGACCGATGGAATACAATCGCGCTGCTGTTTTTAGTAGCAGAACTGGCCACCGTGCCACTGATGGCGTGGGTATTGAGGTTAATTGCCGAATCAAAACAGTTACAGGCAACCTACCGTGATGGTTTTGTTGTGGCAGCAGCAGCGGCCATTCCACTCTGGTTGTCCAGCTTGGTGTTGCTGATTCCTAACCCAGCCATCAACCTGATCGGTGTACTATTGGGCTTATTGGCGTCGTTTGCCATGCTATATCACGGTCTACCAGAGATGTTTGGCACCGATGAAGGCATTGAATCACTGGACTTGGCTTACAGCTCCATTTCTGCGGGCGGCGCAGCCTGGACGCTGCTGATGGCAATGGTACTGCTATTGCTGTTTGGGAATACCTGACTGGCCTGATCATTATTAGCACAATCATGCTCACCGTACCGATGTCATATCAGTGAGACGATGCTTGTTACCGTTATTACCCAAACAAGAAGTTACTATGGTGTCATTTTCAAATAGCGCAATAAAATAATTCAATATCAAGACCGATTATCAACCCTGATCCGTCACCCCAAAATGTGTCCCATACCTGCATTGTGCAGGGATACTTTTTATATGGGACCCAACATGTCACACCCTCGATCTGCTATACCATCCCGCACCTTCCTGATCGCCACGGTTCTGTTTGTATTGTTGGCCACACCTTTGAAGAACAATTACCTGTTCCGCAACACATTGCCGTAGCTAGCAGCAAAGCGGAAGCACAACCTATTATTCGAGCCGCTTTACGCTATGCAGACTTTTGGCATACCAGTGATGAGCGTTATGCCCAACTGGCCTTAGCCCCTGATTTTACCGACCACACCTTGCCCCACGCCGCGTCTAATCTGTCCCGGTGTTATTGATATCGAATTATGGGGTGATGCCAGCACCCCACAACGCATGTCAGCCATGGCCCATGTGGGTGCCAATCTACCGACAGGACGAGTCGGACAGCCTGAGGAAGTTGCTCAGGTCTATTAATTGGCCATGCAGAACGAATTCATGACAGGTGCCGTACTGGATATTGACGGTGGTGGCCAGTTACAAGCCAATCCATCTATCAGAAGGTAGTGAGGACAAGTGCTATGAGCTTGTCTGAGTAAAAACAACACAGGTGATATCGATGACACAATCCAAATTATTCACCCCTACAGTACTTGGCGACATTCATGTCAACCATCGTGTAGTCATGGCGCCCATGACCCGTGCCCGGAGTACCCAACCCGGCGACATCCCGAATGAAATGAACGCCCGCTATTACGTTCAGCGGGCTTCTGCAGCCTTCATCGTGACCGAGGCCACGCAAATCTCGCCACAAGGCAAAGGCTATTCCTTTACACCTGGGATACACAGCGCGGAACAAATCGCAGGTTGGCAGCTGGTGACCCGCGCGGTTCATCAAGCAGGTGGGCGTATCTTTCTTCAGCTCTGGCATGTAGGCCGCATGTCACACCCAGATTTTCATGATGGAGCCTTGCCAGTGGCCCCGTCAGCAGTGCCGTTCGAAGGCCAGATCTGGAAAGTGAACCCCACCACGGGCCAAGGGGAAATGGTGCCATGCCCCACGCCCCGTGCCTTGAGCAAAGAAGAAATTCACGCAATCGTGGCTGACTTTCGCCAAGCAGCAAAAAATGCCATGGCCGCTGGCTTTGATGGGGTAGAGATCCACGGTGCAAATGGTTATCTGATTGATCAGTTCCTGCGTACAACCGGCAATACCCGCACTGACGAATACGGCAGTACTCGTGAAAACCGACTGCGCTTTCTGAAAGAAGTGGTGAGTGCTGTCGCAGATGAAATCGGCCCCAATCGCACCGCGATTCGCTTGGCCCCATTCCTGACCGCCCGGGGCATGGCCTGCCCAGACATTCTGCCAACCATCCTGGAAGCAGCGGCATTTTTGCAGCAACAAGGCATTGCCTACCTGCATCTGGTGGAAGCCGATTGGGATGATGCCCCGCAATTTACCGAAGCATTCCGCCAGGCTATACGCACCAGCTTTGAACGGCCTATAGTCGTTGCCGGCCAATATGACCAGGCAAAAGCAGACTGGGTGCTGAACAAAGGTTATGCAGACTTGGTGGCATTTGGACGCCCCTTCGTCGCCAACCCAGACTTACCACGCCGCCTGGCAGAGGGTTTACCGTTAGCCGATTTTGACAGTAGCACCCTGTTTGGTGGTGGGGAAGCCGGCTATACCGATTACCCAGCTTGGTCTGTTTGCGAAATGGCGTAACGGGATGAGCATACTGACAAGCCCCTGGGAACCGCAAAGCAAACCTAGTGGGCTTGCCAGCAATCATGGCAGCAAACCCTGCTGACGTAGCTCACTGACAACCGTTTCAAACCGGGCCTGCAAAAACTCGATCAACAAACGAACCCGAGGAGGCTGAAAACGCCCCTGTTGGTATAAAGCATTCAATGGCGTACTTTCGATGAAATAGTCATCCAACACAGTCTGTAAACGCCCTTCGCGTAAATCGTCTGCCACATCCAGCAACGATTTACGCGCATACCCCGCACCTTGAATCGCCCATTTACGGATGATCTCGCCATCATTACTCTCCTGATAGCGCGTTAATCTCACGGACTGCAACACCCCATCCTGAGCATAACCCCAATCATTCATCGGCCCCGCTGCCGTCACCAACACCAGGCAAGGCAACTGAGCCAACGCTTGTGGCGTAGCAGGCCTACCCAGTCGCTCCACGGCATCAGGTGCAACGATCACCACCCGTCGATTCGGTGCCAACGGCCGTGCCACCAAAGTGCTATCCCGCGGTTGGCCATAGCGAATGGCCAGATCAATATCATCGCCAACCAAATTCGCTTGGCTATCGCTTAACTGCAATGCAAACCGGACATTCGGGTAAAGCTGGTGGAATTCATCCAGAAACCGCATCAACAGATTACGCCCCAAATCCGATGGCGCCGAGATACGCACCATCCCTTGTACCAACTGCTGCCCTGCCTGTAACTGCTGTTCCGCCTCCGTCAGCAAATCCAAAGCCTGTTGGCAGTAATCCCGATAAAGCTGTCCCTCTTCAGTCAACCGCAACTGCCGTGTCGTCCGCTCAAACAAACGCGCACCCAATGCAGCCTCCATACGCTGAATGCAAGCACTGGCCGCGGCCGGAGAAACCCCATGCTTACGGCCCGCAGCGGAGAAGCTGCCCAGGTTGGTAGCGTCTAGGAATAGACGGATATCGGTAAGGTTATCCACACAATGCAATTCAAGGTCGAGTAAATTCGGAGCTTACCAGCTAAGCCCATTAACCAGCATCCAACCTGCTCGTTTTAACTTAGCTTTCCTACTGATACGCGATCGGGCTTCGAGTAGCTGGGTCGACATGTTCTGCCAACAGATCGTCAGCTATATCGTATATGAACTGGATTGGTTTGCTGACGGCAGTCTTGATCGCAAAATGTCCTTGAGCGTTGTAGAAGAAGCCGCTGAAGCTTTACCCGTTTTTCAGGGTGACGCAGGGGTGGCCGGCGTTACAAACCACCAAGGCGATACTGGAGAGCTTGATTTTAACGCACACTGCCGACCGTTTCGATCAGCTGGCTGGCGGCTAAAAAAGTAAGCCCGGCTAGGCCGGGCAAGGGGCATGACTTTATCTCCAGTCCGCTAACGGGGCTGAACCAGCCTGATCGGTTCACCCTGAAGGACCAGGTCTGAACCGACCGCGACCAGCCGCGCAAGGCGGCTGGCGACAAATCAATCACTCTGACCCCGTTGATTGTTTGGACAGTCTTACCAGACGGTTCTTTTGTGCTTGAAGTTCTCGCTCAGTCCAGTTGTTATCTGGGGTTGGGACGATAAGCGTTTGAGCTGCAGATGCAAATGGCGCCCAAAAACTCCATGGAACTAGATCCAATCCAAGCCCCACTTTCTTTTGTTCCATTATTGCTACCATATTTGCTTGGTGTGCATAGGCATCCAATATCTGACCAGCTTGTTCAGCCTGTAACGAGCGTAAACCCTCTAATCCATGATAGGAGCTAATTACGATAGCATCTCGTCTTTCTACTGCTAGTAATGCCAAAAAGCATGTAATGAGAGAACCAATTAAAACTCCAAAAATCAGGCATATAAAATATTTTTGCATAAAGGTCTTTTGTTTCATGATATGCAATACCTATTGTTTCAAGCGACCAGAACATAGAGCGAAATCGGTCAAGCATTGTTGTTGTCCATTTTGATCATCAGGATCTTTCTCTCCCATGCACTTGTCTTTTCTAACGGCACAGCATGCCGGCCTTGCCATCGTGTCTTCGCATACATAGCGAACACATGCTTTGCATAATGGTTTCATCCACTTTCCGTATTCCTTTTCTGCAGCATCACAAACCGGCTCCCAGTATTTGCGTCCTTTAGGGGGAGGCCCTGGTGGCAAGGGAAAATGTGCCCTTGGGTCAGTCGAATAAGGCCCTTCCGGTCCCTCCGCAGTTTCTAAGCCCATTGGATCAATTTTCAAAAGAGGACTGCTTAATGCATAAGCATAAGTATTCAACCCACCCTGCAACCCAATCGGATCACTCTGAACATACCGCCCCGTCTCCGGATTATAGGTCCGATACCAGTTATGACTCAGCTTGATGCCGTTATCCCAATACTGCCCCGGGAAACGCAGGTGGTACACGAACTGGCTGCCGTTCTTGTCCGCATCCTGATCCGGCAGGGTGTTGCCGAAGGCTTCGCTTTCCCAACGCCAGGTCAGGCGTTTGTTGAACGCGTCGTAGATCGCGCGTGGCGTGTTGAGGTGGTCGGCATAGACGTGATAGATCAGCGGTTTGCTGGGGTCGCTGCTGTTGGGGCGCACCACCGCAATCGGCGTGTCGCCCAGCCAGAGGTGATCCTGGCTCGGGCTTTGCGTGGCCGGGTCGGCATGTTCCGCCAGCAGGTGGCCGGCTTCGTCGTAGACGAACTGGATCGGTTTGCTGTTGGCGGTCTTGATCGCCAGTTGCCTTTGCCTGTTATAGATGAACTGTTGCCACAACACGCCTTCGATGCTTGGTTGTTGATAGTAGTGAACAGTAAGCAAGTAGCAAAAAGCCGGTACGGATTGCTCTGGTACCGGCTTTGGTGCGAACACAGTAAACGTTAGCCCGCAGGTTCACTCATCATAAGACATCTTGTTGAATTGCAAGACGAGCAGAGCGCTCTCAAACAACAAGCCAAAAAAAACGCACTGCGTCTTGTAAGTCAAATCATACTTGGAAACTAACTTAAAGACGCCAGTACAAGATCCTAGCTGATCGCAAATTATTTCCAGCATATCCATCACTCTAAATGACAGATACTGCTTGCGATCAAGCACTGCCTCATTCGAAGGACTGTCAACGGAACCAAGGACATTGACGACCATATAGTCACAAAGCTCCGCTTCAAGATCGGCTTCTCCTTCCTGGAGCTGGATAACACTTGTAAAATCCAGTTGCGTCTGGCGTGCATAATGTGCAATTAGCAAATCAGCTACACTCATGCTTTGATCATCGCGCGATACCAAATATGCAGCGCCAAGGTGTTCTCTGATCTTACCGCTTAGCTCAGTAATGCCATGGATATACCCATCCAACCGAGCCACTTCAACTTCTAGCAATTGATTCATACATTGACTCCATGTTGAATTAAGCTTGGGGATCTGCCGGGAAATTACTGACAGACATCACGGTAAAACCTTTCAAGCTCTGCAAGTTTAGGATTTAACACATCGTAAATCCGCTCCTTGTGGCTCAGATAAGATGCCGATTTTGGATTCAAGTCTGTTTTCCGCCAAGCAATTTGGGCTTTAAGAACTTTAATCGCATTAGCAATTTCACCGCAATGGTTTTTCTTACCATTTCCACCCCCAATACAAGCAAAAATATCCGGCTTGACGTTCATTGCCTCTCTTTCCCCTGTATGCCCATATGGAGACTTAGTGGTGGCATTGCCTCCCGGCATTTGACTAGTTGGCTCTGGATTGGGACCAATAGAAGGGTAACACTTTCCGTAGCTCCATCCCCCACTGCATGCACTGGCGGCCCGTGGATCAGCTGTCGATGGCGCCCAGGGATTTACTGTCGGAGACAAACCGCCTGGAGATGCTCCCGGCGGTGTAATTGTACTGGGGTAGTATTGAGCAACTCGCCCCATAAATAACCCTTGTTCATCAACACCAATTAAAGGGTTTCCCTCTACATATCCATACGTATTCAACCCGCCGCCAAGCCCAATCGGATCACTCTGAACATACCTGCCAGTGTCCGGATTATAGGTCCGATACCAGTTATGACTCAGCTTGATGCCATTATCCCAATACTGCCCCGGGAAGCGCAGGTTATACACGAACTGGCTGCCGTTCTTGTCGGCATCCTGATCCGGCAGGGTGTTGCCGAAGGCTTCGCTTTCCCAGCGCCAGGTCAGGCGTTTGTTGAACGCGTCGTAGATGGCGCGTGGCGTGTTGAGGTGGTCGGCGTAGACGTGGTAGATCAGCGGTTTGCTGGGGTCGCTGCTGTTGGGGCGGACCACCGCGATCGGGGTATCGCCCAGCCAGAGGTGATCCTGGCTCGGGCTTTGGGTGGCCGGGTCGGCGTGTTCCGCCAGCAGGTGGCCGGCCTCGTCGTAGACGAACTGGATCGGTTTGCTGTTGGCGGTCTTGAGTGCCAGTTGCCCTTGGGCGTTGTAGAAGAAGCTGCTGACGCTTTGCCCGTTCTTGGTGGCATTGCGGGGGCGGCCGGCGTTGTCGTAGCTGAGGGTGATGGCGCCGTCACCGGTCTGGTTGCCGCTGGCGTCCAGGGTATAAATCTTGGCGTTGCTGCCGGTCTGACTCTTCAGGCGGTTGCTGGCCGGGTCGATGCTGTAGCGGGTGGTGGCGGTGTTGACCTGACTCTGGGTGCGGTTGCCGTTGGCGTCGTATTGGTATTGCTCGGTGACGGTGCCACGGGTGGTTTTGTTCAGGCGGTCCAGTGCGTCGTAGTCGTAGCTTTGGTTGAGTTGGCTCGCTTGGTTGTCGGTCTGCGCGGTCAGCTGGTTGGCGGCGTTCCAGCTGTAGCTCTTGCTGTACAGGCTGCCGTGTTGCAGCAGGTCCAGTTGCCCGTCCTGCGTGTAGTGGCGGTTGTGGGTGTTGCCACCGGCCCAGCTCCAGCTTTTGATACCGCCGAATGGTTGATATTGGATGTTGCTGATCAGGACTTGGTCATTCAGCAGCACGCTGCTGACCCGGCCGTTGCGGTCGTAGTTGTAGCTGACCTTGAGGCCGCTCGGGTAGGTGAGTTGGCTCAGTTGGCCCTGGTCGTTCCAGCTGTAGCCGACGTCGCGCTGGCCGGCGTCGCCGCCGACCCCGCCGATGGCGGTGAAGCTGACGGTTTTGCCGGCCAGCCGGCCCTGCGTGTCGTAGCGGTAGCGGGTGGTGCCGGCCGGGTCGGTGAGGCTGGCCAACCGGCCTTTGCCATTGGTGGCGCTGTCCCAAGTGAAGGTATGGGTCTGGTCGCCGAAGGCCAGGCTGGTGACGCGGCCCAGCGCATCATAGCTGCGGGTTTCGGTCTGGCTGCGGGCGTCGGTCTTGGTTTTGAGCTGGCCGGCAGCGTCATAGGTATAGCTAGTGGTGCCGGTATCCGGGCTGACCAACTTCAGTAGTTCGCCCAGGCCGTTGTAGCTGTAGCGGGTGGTATGGCCGAGTGGGTCTTTGACGCTGACCAGGTTGTCCTGGGCGTCGTAGCTGAATTCGGTGACCAGTACGCCACTGGGCTTGGCCGGGTCGGGGGTTTCCTGCTTGATCAGGCGGTTGAGGGCGTCGTAATAGTACTTGGTGGTGCGGTTCAGCGCATCGGTGACACTGGTGCGGTTGCCGATGGCGTCGTAGGTGTAGCTGGCGACCACTTGCTGCTGGGCGTTCTTGACCTTGGTCAGGCGGCCCAGGATGTCGTATTCGTAGGATTCGTCGAGCATTATGCCGGCGTGGCTGAGGCTGCCGAAGGTGGCCGCCAGCAGCAGCGGCAGCGCACTCAAGCGAGCGCGCAAAGTAGACGGTTGGGATGTCATCATGTCGTGTTTTACAAAAAGTATTGTTATTCAGGGCGGGACGGGGATCGGCCCAGGGGGCCATCCCGTCACGGGTCGGGGGCGGGTTGACGTCGCCGTTACCGGCTGGCGGTGTCCGCAGTGAGCGGCGACGGCGGCTGCCGGCCTTGCTCGGCCTCGCGCATCAGGCCGACCAGGCTGCCTTGCGGGTCGCTGACGGTTTCCTGGAGCTTGTTGCCCATCGCATCCAGCACATAGTGGATACGGTTGCCCAGGCTGTCCTGGATGTCGGTCAGGCGATGCGCGGCATCGTAGCGGTAGCTGACGGTGCGCTGATCGGGGAAGGTGACCTTGGTCAATTGACCGACGCCATCGTAGTCGTACTGGGTCCGTTCCTTACCGACGGTACGAGATGCCAGCCAGCCACGCGGGGTGTAGCTCAAGGTGGTGACCACGCCATTGGGGTCTTTCATTTCCAACAGACGGCCGGCGGCGTCGTATTGGGTGAAGGCGGTGACCTGTTTCAACGGATTGGTCAGCGTCTTGAGGTTACCCTGGCTGTCATAGTCATAACGGGTGACTTGGCCGTTCGGGTCGGTGGCGGTCTGCACCAGCCCGAAGTTACCGTAGCTCCATGCCCAGGCGCGGCTCTTGCCGTCGGCGGTCACGGTTTTTTTCAGCAGATTGCCGTTGGTGTCATAGTCAAACTGCGTCAACCGGCCGGATTCGGTGATCTTCACTGGCAGGCGCCAAATGGGGTTCCACTCGGTTTGGATCACGCGTTGTTCGGGTTTCCCTACGGCTTCGGTGCGGCTGGTTTCGAGGTTGCGGGCCACATCAAAACGATATTGGGTCTGATTCCCAGCCCAATCTTTTCTAGATGCTAATGACCCATCCGCATTAAAGCTCTGCTCACCATAGTTACCACACCAAGATGCAGCCTGACTTCTTGAGATGTTTCTAAACCGGCCCGCGACGGGCTTAAACGTAAAATCGACCCGTACATTTAACGGATCATATATAAACGTTCTGGGCTCACTGCCCAATCCGTAGTCGAATGTATATTTACTAATACCATTAGCTAGTTCAGATAATTTAACTTTACCGTATCTATATGCCAAATCCGAGTAATATTCATACTTTGAATACGTGCTGCCATTTTCGTCAATAACGGCGGTTAAAGCATTTACAAATACGCTGTCTTTATACTCATACTTTCTTGTCTTGCCATCTTGAAATTTGACCGCATTCAGATTTCCATTATTATTGTATTCATATTGAATACTCTGCTTTTGAGTGTCTAAAATACTTCTAAGAAGTCCAGACTCGTAGTAGGAAAACGCTATACTTCGGCCAAAGCTATCCACCACTTTCACCAATAATCCAGGCTGTGGGGCTATATTTACAGGGGTATTCGCATCACTGTAAATGAGATTGTAAACCACTTTTCCGTTATCGATATTTATCAACTTGCCTGTTGCAGAGTAAGTCTCGACTTGCCTACCTGGCGAAGTATACTGCCATTGGCCACTTGCCAATTTTGTCAGTCTTGCCCTTGGTAAATTGCCCGAAGCTCTTTCCCACCCATCTTTATTGAAATAAAGAACATCACCATCTTCTCTTACCATTACAGCAAGAATAGAAGGTAGCGAGCTAAAATAAATATTACGATCAAAAGTAGAGCGCCAGAAATTGCCAAACTGACCGTAGCTAGAGGCTTCTGAATCAATTGACCTGTAATATCCAGCACTACTGTAATGGCGAGCAAAACCAATTGCTCCCATTAAATCATCTTGCCGCAAGACTTTGACGCCGGTTCCCGGAATAACAGGGTGTGCAACACAAGTTTTCTCAGTAACTGGCATGGCACATATGTCTTTTTTACGAATACTGGAATATTCATGTGAATATCCAGCAGGGCATGAAATATTCCTTTCTCTATAAATCGTCAATCCATCACAAGCTTCATGTGGTTTTGGTACATCCGTCTTCCATGAATAGCAAATTTTATATGGAATTGTATTTATCTGCTCTATGCCCCATTGCAATTCCGGGTAATCTTTCGAGGACCTACAAGCGCCTTTAGTAGGCGACTGGGTACTACCCCAATCTCGCCTTGGCTCAATCGATTGGAACTCGACAGTACTATCATCTTTTTTATAGTTCCAAATAGCACCTTTTACAGCAGCATCTCGCTCTGAAACACCATCGGTACGTTCTGCGCATCGCTCGCTATAATATTTCCACGGCGTCACCAGTGGCTCTGAGCAAATCTTCGTACCATCGGGACTATCTTCAATACAATCTTCAGGGCTTGCATTTGCAAATGGTGCTATAAATAAAGGCAAAACAATTAATTGGATATGTCTCATGAATATATAATATTTTGAAAGGTTGCAATAATAAATAAAGCATTATACTTATATGTCATAACAATGTAAAATTCCATTTTTGATGAAAAACCCTGACGAAAACATTCACAGATTGCCCTATCTTGTATTTCGTTCTTGCTAGGACGAAAATGCAGGTATTTACGTCCGATTCTGCATGCTCTACCTCTACCAATCCAACCGCCTAGAAACTCTGCTGGAGCTGCTTTCCGCGGTAGTCACGTCCAGTCCGTTAGCGTCGCCGTTTGTGCCGGAGGTGGTGGTGGTCCAGTCAAAAGGGATGGGGCGGTGGATTGGATTTGAGCTGGCGAAGCGGCATGGGGTGTGTGCAAATATGCAGTTCCCTTTGCCGGCATCATTCATGTGGCAGTTGCTGACTAATGCATTGGGGGATTTGCCGCGGCGGTCGGCGTTTTCTCCGGAGGTGCTGACATGGCGGGTATTGGCATGGTTGAGTGAGCAGGCGAACCTGGCTGTGGCGCCACGCTTGGCGTCGTTCATTGCTCGTGGAGATGCGTTGCGGCGTTACCAGTTGGCACATCGGATTGCGGACATTTTTGACCAATATCTGGTTTACCGGGCTGATTGGATTGCAGCCTGGGAACAGGGGAGAACACTGGGGCTGGGGGATGATGAAGGCTGGCAGTCGCAGTTATGGCGCGACATGGTGCAAGGGCATGAGGTCAGCCACCGCGCACGATTGATGGAACGCTTGCTGGCAGCCCTGACCACGCAAGAGGTCAAGCAACGCTTGCCACAGCGATTGACGCTATTTGGCATGACCAGCCTGCCACCGGTGTATTTACAGGTTTTTGAGCAGCTGGCAGAACAGATCGACGTTTGCTTTTTTGCCTTGAACCCTTGTGCCGAAAGCTGGGGTGACATTGGCGGCAGCGCCAGCGGGGAAGAAAGCCCCAGCGATTTATACCTGGATGTAGGCAATCCGTTATTGGCATCTCTGGGCCGCCAGGGACGGGATTTCTTCGATCAGCTGGCCTCCATGCCTACGCTGAACGATCTGTTCCAACCCAATACCGATGCCACCGATACGTTGTTGGGCCATTTGCAGCAGGATGTGCTGACGCTCAACCTGCGGGATGAAAGCAACAAGCTGCCGATTGCTGCTACAGACCGGTCTTTGCAGATTCACGTTTGCCACAGTGCCATGCGAGAAGTAGAGGTGTTGCACGACCAGTTGTTGTCGCTGCTGCGCGACGACCCAAGCTTGCAACCGGCAGACATTGCCGTGTTGACGCCAGATATTGAGCAATACACGCCTTATATCGATGCAACCTTTGCTGCACGGGATGGTGTGCCGTATCTGCCCTATGCCATTGCCGACCGTGGTGCCCGCAGCGAGTCCCCCTTGCTGGAGCTATGGCTGAACCTGCTGAACCTACCGCAGTCCCGTTTTTCATTGGATGAAGTACTGGCTTGGTTGGAAGTACCAGCAATCCAAGCACGTTTTGGGATTGCCGAAGATGAACTGCCGCTGTTGCAGGATTGGTTGCAAGCCACCCGGGTCCGCTGGGGCAGGGATGGCGAACACAAAGATGCGTTGGATTTGCCCGCTCAGGAGCACAATACTTGGCGTGCCGGGCTGGATCGGCTATTGCTGGGTGCCGCACTGCCGATGGCAGCAGCGGATGGCTCGCCACCGTTGTGGCTAAAGACTTTGCCTTATGACGATCTGGAAGGCAGCCGGGCGGATTTGGCGGCACGCTTGGCGCATCTGGTCGAAACCATGTTTGCGTGGGCGGCACGCTTACAACAACCCACCACATTGCCGGAATGGGCAGATCGGTTGGGTCAATTATTGGATGCACTGTTTATACCCAGCCAGGATGATGAGCCAGTCATCCTGAGTATTCGAGCAGCATTGCAGTTACTGCGTGAGCTTGCCGATGACGCGGGATTTGCCGATGTCGTGCCCATGCGGGTGATACAGAATTGGCTGATCACTCAGTTTGACGGGACATCAGGTTCGTCTGGCTTTTTGACGGGTTCCGTCACCTTTTGCACCATGGTGCCCATGCGCAGCCTGCCATTTAGGGTGATTGCCTTATTGGGCCTGAATGACGGCGCCTTTCCACGAAGCCAGCCAGCGTTAGGGTTCGACATGATTGCCCGCCACCCGCGCCGGGGAGATCGTTCACGGCGAGCAGACGACCGCTGGCTGTTTCTGGAGACCCTGGTCTCTGCCAGACAAGTCCTGTACCTGAGCTATGTTGGCCGGGATCAGCGCGACAACAGCGAATTACCACCCTCCGTGCTACTGGCCGATCTGTTGGATACCGTTGGGACTGGCTTCCACCTAACAGATGAATCGCTACTGCCTGCGGAAGACCAGGCTGCGCATATTCGGCACCATGTGGTCATCGAGCACCCGTTGCAGCCATTCAATGCTGATTACTTCCAGCCTGGTGCCCGACAGCGTTCTTTCAATCAGCGCTGGTGTGAGGCGGCCCAGCATGCGGGGCAGGGTGAACAACACACCCAGCCACTGTTCCAAACGCCATTGACACCTGCTGGGGATGAATGGCGGCAGATCGACTTGAATGATCTGAATGCGTTTTACGCCAACCCTGCCCGTTACCTGCTACGGCAACGCCTGAAGCTAAGCCTGACGGAGCCGGATGACCGAATTGAAACCAGCGAACCCTTTGCCTTGGATTGGCGCAGCAAGCAGGAAATCCGCAAACTGGAACTGGGCTGGCAACAACGCAACCATGTAGAGGCCGGCCGGCAACTGGCACTGGCCAGTGGTTTGCTACCTGCAGGCGAATACGGCCTGCACCTTCAGCAACAAGAAGCCATCGTAGTACACGGGTTGGTGCAAAAACTGGCTCCTTGGCAGGATCTCCCCCATCTCCCCCCACAATTGCTAAGACTGGAACACAACGGCATGGTGCTGACCGGCTGGCTGCATGGCTTGACTGCGGCTGGCATCGTGCAACACACAACCGATCTGATCAAACCACGCGATCGCTTCTTGCTGTGGCTGAACCATTTGGCACTGTGTACCTGTGCCCCGACAGGTATCAGGCTGGAAAGCCGTCTGATCGGGCTGGATGGCGAACTGGTGTTGCCTCCCACCGACCATGCGGCTGAACTGCTGAGTGTATTGCTGGATCACTATTGGCAAGGGCTGCACGCACCGTTGCCATTCTTCATCAAATCCAGCTATGCCTATGCAGAAGCAATTCACCGCAACCAGCCGGAGGAAAGAGCGCTGGCGAATGCCCGCAAGGAATGGGATGCCCCGGAGATGCGCTTCAACCTGCATTTCGGTGAATCGGAAAATATCTGGTACCAAGCCGCATGGCGCGCTGCTGATCCGCTGGATGACACATTCGGCAAGCTGGCCGTCACCTTGTATACCCCCTTGCTGGATGCCATGAGCGGAGCGCGCGATGCCTGATTGCAGCCTGCCATTGGACGTATTCACCGTACCGCTGGACCGCGTTTCGCTGATCGAAGCCAGTGCCGGCACAGGCAAGACCTGGACCATTACTGGCCTGTATACCCGGTTGATTCTGGAACAGGGCCTGACGATCGATCAGATCTTGGTAGTGACCTATACCAAGGCAGCCACTGCTGAGCTACGAGAACGGATTCGTGCACGCTTGGTTGCAGTACTCAGGGCGTTCGAACACGGCGACAGCGATGACAGCTTTTGCCGCACCCTGGTCAACCATTACAACGGTGAGCTGAATACCGCCATACGCCGCCTGACCCGCGCCATCAGCGGATTTGACGATGCCGCCATCCACACCATCCATGGCTTTTGCCAACGTGTATTGCGTGATGCCGCTTTTGAAAGCGGAACGGATTTTGACGCTGAGCTGTTAACTGATGAGCATGGGCTATTGATCGAGGTGGTTGAGGATTTCTGGCGCCGTGAAGTAGGGCAAGCTACCGGTGCCTGGGCAGCATGGTTGGCCGATCAGAAACAGACACCGACCAACTGGCTGCATGACATCGCCCCCCATATTGGTAAGCAGGATTTCCTGCAGCTGATCGACATTGAAGATCCGGCCGACAACATAACCCTGCAACAACAACTGAAAACCGCGCTGAATGAGGCACACGAAGCCTGGTTTGAACAGCGGGATGAAGCTGTCGCGTTGTTGCTGGCGTTTGAAGAGCAGGATGGCTTCAACAGCAGCCACAAAGGCGAGCAGTTACAGAAGCTGATCGCCGCCCTGGATGCCTGGGTGGCCGAACCACCCATGACCGTGCCCATGGCGGCACTGGCACTGAGCGATAGCGGCCTGTATCAGGGGTTCAACAAACGTAAGAAGAAGCTAAGCCCACCCAGCCACGCGGTATTCAGCCTGTTCGAAACATTACATGAAGCGAACAACGCCATCCTCAGTGCCTTCGAAGTCCGCTTGGCCAAACTCAAGAACCAATTGCTTGCCCATTGCAATGCCGCATTGACCCAAAACAAACAGCAACGTCGTCAACTGTCATACCACGACCTGCTGAACCGCTTGGCAGAAGCATTGCGTGGCGAGAATGGTGGTTATCTTGCCGACCGCATCCGCGACACTTATCGTGCTGCATTGATCGACGAATTTCAGGATACCGACCCGGTACAGTACGAAATCTTCCGTCATTTGTATGTGGGCCAGACTTTGCCGGTGTTCTTTGTGGGCGACCCCAAGCAGGCGATCTACAGTTTTCGCGGTGCGGACATCTACACCTATCTGGAAGCCCGTAAGGCCACCGATGCCCAGTACACCTTAAGCACCAACCAGCGGTCGTTACCGGGGTTGGTCAGGGCGGTGAATGCCTTGTTCTCGCCCAAACAAAACCCGCTGCCATTTCTGGATGAAGGTATTGGTTTTCAGGGTGTACAGGCCGCAGAGAAATCCCGTGCTGAATTGATTGTGGACAATGATAGTGGTACTGCATTCCGCTTTCTGATGCTGTCGCAAGCCTTTTCCAGCAAGCAGGAACCCACCAAATGGGGCAAGGGTGAGGCTAACCAGCAGGCCGCAGACAGCACTGCCAGCGAGATTGTCCGATTGTTGAACCTAGCGGCCAATGGTCAGGCACGCCTGCAAGGAGAAGAACAAGGCCACTGGATCGATCGACCATTAGGGGGCGGCGATATTGCCGTGCTGGTGCCATCGCACCGACAAGCCGCGCTGATTCACGATGCACTGGGCGCACGAGGGGTGGCCAGTGTGCGGCAGGGGCAGGACAGTGTGTTTGCCGCAGCCGAGGCACGGCAATGGTTATGTGTGTTGCAGGCCATTCTCCAACCCGCACGTGAGGCCTCGTTGCGGGCTGCACTGGCCACAGAGCTGATGGGGTTGGATGCAGCCAGTATTGCACAATTACAAGAGCAGGAACGTGAATGGGAACAATGGCTGGCCGCCTTTGGCGAATGGCATCGCTTGTGGCGCGAACACGGATTCATGCACATGTTCCGCCACTGGCTGGATTATGTCGGCCCAGATAACCGTAATACTGCACAACGGGTTTTGGCGTACTTTGATGGTGAACGACGGTTGACCAATCTATTACATCTGGCCGAACTGACCCAGGTGGAAAGCCGTAGCCGTGCCGGGATGGACAGCGTGCTGGCTTGGTATGAACAGCAGTGTGCCGAACCAGACAAAAGCGAAGAGAAACTGATGCGGCTGGAAAGCGATGCGGACCGTGTCCGCATTGTCACCATCCACACCAGCAAGGGGCTGGAATACCCGGTGGTGTTTTGTCCGTTTCTTTGGGATGGCAAGCTGATGCACCCCAACGAAAATGCCGTCGCCTTTCATGATGAACAGGGGAGGGCACGCCTGAACTTTGGCCTGGGTGATATGGAAAGCCACCGCCGCATGGCCAGCCGTGAACGGCTCGCCGAAAAGCTGCGGCTGCTCTATGTGGCACTGACCCGCGCCAAGCATCGTTGCTATGTGGTGTGGGGGCAAATCGACACCCCATCGACCAGCAGCAAGGACGACAAACCCAGCGAAGGGTTACATACCTCCGCCCTGGCGTGGCTGTTACACCCACCGGCCGATATTGGTAAAGTCAACGGCCCGACGTTGCTGGCGCGCATTCGCGAACGGCTGACAGGTGTATCGCGCGACCAGATATTGGAAGATGTTCGCCGCTTTGCCGACAAAACCGATGGCGCAACCGACATCTTACCGGCAGAAATCAGCGATACCCGCTATCTGCCCCCCCCTGTGGTTCCAACCCAATTGCAAGCAGCTACCTTGAACCGCACCATGGCACCACGCTGGCGGGTATCCAGCTTTTCGGCCTTGGCCAGCCACGGGCCAGTGGCCGCACATGAATCGCCCGACCATGACGCAGTGAAGTCAACCAACGAACCACTGACCCGACCTGCCAGTGACCATCCAATGGCCGACTTTCCACGGGGTGCTGTACCGGGCACCTGCTTGCATGCCATTTTCGAACACTGGGAATTTACCCGTGACGATCCCACCGCCTTGCATGCTCAGGTGTGTATCGAACTGACAGCACATGGTTTCGATACTGCCTGGGCGGATGTGGTGAGGGATATGGTCCGTACTGTGCTGAATGCCAGCCTACCACCAGCCGACAGCCCCATGGATGGAACCGCCCCGCAACTGGCATTGGTGTTGGATACACCTGGTAGCATCCGCCTGAATACCGTCACCGCGGCACGGCGCATGGCGGAAATGGAATTCACCTACCACCTGCGCCGTTTTGATATGGCTGGGCTACGCAGCGTGCTGCGGGATAAAGCCTTCAAACTGCCCAAAGCATTTACTGATGCCGTCGGCAAACTCAGCTTCCAGCAAGTTGAAGGCTATATGAAGGGCTTTATGGATCTGGTGTTTGAGCACGAAGGCCGGTATTACATCCTGGACTGGAAATCCAACTGGTTGGGCCCACGACTGGCCGATTACACCGCCAATAACCTGATTCAAGGCATGGCCCAGCATCATTATTACCTGCAGTACCTGATCTACACTGTCGCCTTGCACCGCTTTCTGACTCAGCGGCTTACCCAGTACAGCTATGAACACCATTTTGGCGGGGTGTATTACCTGTTTCTACGCGGTGTCACACCCGATGGTCGATTGGGCGTGTTTCACGACAGACCGAGCGAAGCGCTGATCCTGGCGCTGGATACATGGATGCGAGGGGAATAGAACCATTGCACAACATATCGATGAAACCGATGATGGTCAGTAAACGCATCATCGCCTCCTTGAATCAGGGTGTAGCGGTAGTAGCCGACATTACCCCGGAAGGCGAGGCCAATCGTCGCTTTGTCCATATCCGCACCCGCCCCAAACCTGGCATACCACGAGAAGAACGCCGCTATTTGAATTCTCGATATTCGATGTGGGAATACTGGGATTACAAATTCCAACGCATTACACTTCGCCCTGGCTGGGAGGCCTACCAATGGGATTATGATCTCTACCTGCTTGAAAAGACGGTTGCTATCACGGTCACCGAAAATGATTTTTATGCACAACGGACAGCCTGGGTACCCGATTTTACTTTGCTGAAACATAACGCCGATTCAAATTGCCCGATTTGAACAAGTGATTTGCGACCCAGGAACTGTCTCGCCTAGAATTTCTGTTTAGCTTGCAAGTTATCCCCTTTCCTACTTGAGGCACACATGTCCAATACCCATCAGCCCGTACGCCATATCGTCATCTTCAAATACCGGCACGATGCAACTGCTGCAGACATCCAACAGGTCACTGATGGCTTTCGAACATTGAAAGAACGCATTCCTGGCATCACCGCCTTTGAGCATGGCAGTAACCACAGTCAGGAAGGACATGATCAGGGCTTCCACCATGTCTACACCGTGACCTTTACCGATGCAGCGGCTCGTGATGCCTATCTGCCACACCCGGCACACCAGGCATTTGTCAGCTGGTTATCTGGCAGTGGCATCTTGAAAGGGGTATTCGTGGTGGACTATCAGGCGCAGACGTGAAGCGAGCACTGTTCATTTGCAGCCGGAATCGCTTGCGCAGCCCAACGGCCGAGCAAGTGTTTGCAAGCTGGCCCAATGTGGAGACCGATTCGGCCGGACTGGGGCCTGATGCAGAGGTACAGCTGTCTACCGAACAATTGGCTTGGGCCACCCATGTGTTCGTGATGGAAAAAGCGCACCGCAATAAACTGGCGGCACGCTTCAAAGCCCATTTGAACGGCAAGCGGGTGATCTGCCTGGATATCCCTGACGACTACGAATACATGCAGCCAGAGCTGATCACCCTGCTGGAAGCCAGAGCAGGGCGCTTTCTCAAGTAGGCGATATTGGTCAGCCTTCCAAACTGCTCAATATTGCCCTCATCCGCCAAGGGAGTCAGTCATCCGTCAAACGGATGACCACTTTACCCATATGGCCGGCCTGGGCCAGGTAATCATAGGCAGCAGGCGCTTCGTCAAACTCGAACATGCGATCCAGCACGGGATGAATGCGGTGTTGTGTCAAAAAGCCATTCAACGCTGCATAGTGCGCCACAGAGCCCACGCAGATACCATTAATTGCAGCATTTTTAAACTGTATTGATAGCAAATCAGGTTTGGGACCAAAACCGGTAAGCACACCAATCTGGGCAATCCGCCCGCCCGCTGCTACGGCACCAATGCTGCGTTGATAGGTATCCGGCCCGCCTAGCTCCAGCACGTGATCCGCGCCAATACCATCTGTCAGTTCCAATACAGCGGCATCCCAATCCGGACGCTGACGATAGTTGATGGTTTGCCAGGCCCCCAGCTTACGGGCCTGTTCCAGCTTGGCGTCAGATGATGAAATGATTATCACCCTGGCCTTTTGTGCCACGGCCAATTGCAGCGCGAATTGCGCGACTCCACCGGTACCTTGTATCAACACCGTTTCGCCGGCTTGCAGCCCACCACGGGTGAACAATGCATGCCATGCAGTGACTGCGGCGCAAGGCAGGGTTGCAGCCTCTACCAGGGAGAGGTGGTCGGGTACCGCAACAATCGCCCATTCATTGGCTACCACTTCTTCACTCAGTACGCCATCCACCTGCCCGCCACCCAGCGCTGTCACCAAATGTGCGGTGCGATACGGCCCGCTTTGCCAGCCGTTGAAAAAGGCAGGGGAGACACGGTCACCGACACGCCAGTCGGTCACTGCGGAGCCAATTTCCACAATCGTGCCCGCACCATCGGACAAGGGGATCAAATTTGGTGCCAGTTCGCCCTGCAAACCTTGTCTGACCAGTAGATCCCGATAATTCAAACTGACTGCCGCCATGCGAATCCGAACCTCATGCGGGCCTAGCGCCGGGAGGATGCGTTTTGCAAGTTGCAATTGGTTGCCTTGCCCATTGGCAACCAGCTGATAGGCATTGAACGGTGTCTGCATTTTGTTTCCTTTGTTTTGTAGTGGTCACTACATAATAGGAGCACATGCAAAACGTCGTCAATCTATTTTGTAGTGATTGTTATAATAATTAATGACAGAATCGGAAATACCGGCCAAATCTCGCTACAATGCACCACCTGTTGTCTTTGCTTGCGACCACATCATGGAACCAAAATCCGAAAAACGTACGCCGGGCCGCCCACGCGTGTTTGATCGCGAGCGGGCGCTCGCCGCCGCCATGCGCTTGTTCTGGCAGCACGGGTTTGAAGGTACGTCAATGGCACAACTGACCGACGCGATGCAAATCAACCCGCCCAGTCTGTATGCTGCATTTGGCTCCAAGGACAATCTATATCGGGAAACGTTGAGCCACTATTTGGCGGAATACGGCCGATTGCTGGTAGAAACGTTGAATACCGAAGGCGACGGGCGGCAGGCCATGCACCATATGTTGCGGACGGCAGCGGCATTATTTACCGATACCAGCCACCCATCAGGCTGCATGGTGTCCAATGCGGCTGTTCATTGTGCTGCAGAAAACGCCCGCCTGGCCGAACTGCTGACCCAACACCGAACACACGCACGAAATCTGATCCAGGCCAGGTTGGCCCAAGCACAGCAGGCAGGTGAATTGTCCAGCACCGCCGATATCCCACACTTGGCGACCTACTTTGCAATGGTGATTCAGGGCATGGCCCTGCAAGCACGGGATGGCGCGGATCGCGCGACGCTGGAACAGCTTGGCGACCTGGCCTTGCGCGCTTGGCCAGCGCAAAGGTCATCGCCTTGACGGCATCGCCTTCACCGCTTGCGTCCGAATTCCTGAGGGTATTGACCCGCTTGGCTGGCCCGTTGCCGCCGGTATTGACACAAGTGGTGACGCAATTGATGCAGGCCACGGCGCAAGGCCATGTCTGCCTTGATTTGGCCGCAGTGGACCCGGATGGCCAGTTGTCTGAGCAGTTGCTGGACAGCCCCATCTGTGGACGGCCTGGGGGCTTTCAACCACTGGTGCTGGATCAAGGTCGCCTGTATCTGACAAGGTATTGGCTGTACGAATACCAACTGGCCACCCGGTTGCTAGACATGGTGCAAACCCGACCACATCTGGACAACCGGCAGGCTCATGACATTCTCGCCTCCTTGTTTCAAAACAGCCAACAGCAGCCGGATTGGCAGAAGACCGCAGCCGCAGCTGCTCTGATAAACCGGTTTACAGTGATCTCGGGGGGGCCAGGTACTGGCAAGACCTCGACAGTCGTAAAAATTCTGGGTGCACTGCAAGCACTGCATGATGGGCGGTTGATGATTCGTCTGGCTGCCCCAACTGGTAAAGCGGCAGCTCGAGTGGCGGAAGCCATTCGGGGACGCAAGGCCAGCCTGCCTTTACCCGCCCATATCATTACCAGCATTCCGGAACAGGCAGAAACCTTACATCGCTTGCTGGGCCCACGCCCAGAATCGGTCCAATTTCGCCATCATTCAGCCAATCCGGTCCCTTGTGATGTGCTAGTGGTAGATGAGGCCTCCATGATCGACTTGGCGTTGATGGCCAAGATGGTTGATGCACTACCACCCCACGCCCGGCTGATATTGTTGGGTGACAAGGACCAGCTCGCTTCAGTAGAAGCGGGGGCAGTATTTGGTGATATTTGCAGCTTGCGAACATATGACTCAATGACCTGCCAGCAACTGGCCGCATTGGCAGATGTCACCATTGAAGCCGATGTTGTGCCCGCCAGCCGAATCGGCAACAGCGTCATGCTGTTGCAACACAGCTACCGCTTTGATGGTAGCAGTGGCATAGGCGAATTGGCTCGACTGGCAAATCAGGGCGATGTTTTGGGTACCATCACCTTGTTGCAAAGTAACCGTTTCAGCGATATCAAGTGGCATGAAAGCAGCATTGCTCAGTTTGCCAGTCGCCTGGAAACCCGTATCCGTGAGGGCTATGCTGCCTATTGGCAGACCATCCAGACCGGGCAGGGCGCAGATGTCGTATTGGCTGCGTTTAACCGCTTCCGCCTACTGGCCGCCACTCGTGATGGGGAAGCCGGTGTCAATCAGCTCAATCGCATCACTGAGCAAGTACTGCGTGGCTCACCCGCCAACGGTTGGTATGCCGGCCGGCCCATCATGATCAACAGCAATGACTACAACCTCAAGCTGTTCAACGGCGATGTCGGTATCACCTTGGAATCCCCGACTGGCCTGCGGGTATGGTTTGAAGCAGAAGGCGGGTTCCGCTCGTTTACACCCGCCCGCTTGCCGCCACACGATACCGCTTTCTGCATGACGGTCCACAAATCCCAAGGTTCGGAGTTCGACCAAATTGCCCTGGTGCTTCCGGATGCCCCGTTACCCGTGCTCACACGGAACCTGATCTATACCGGCATTACCCGGGCCAAGCAGCATGCCGAGATTTGGGGGGTAGGCGCCAGTTTGCGGTCTGCTATTGAACATGCACCGATGCGGGCCAGTGGACTAACGGACAGATTGATGGCTGGCGGGAAATGACATGCTATCCCACGAGTTGCTGTCCGCCATCGCTACCGCCATTACCCAAGCAACTTGTTGCACGTTTCACGTGAAACATTACCAAGCGGTGCCAGGGGGGGAGTCAATCAGGTATGGCAGATCAGCAACGGCAAGCAATACTATTTCGTTAAGACCCACTTGCAGCAAAGCTTTTCGGCCGAGGTCGACGGGTTGATTGCACTTCAGGATGCTGCAGTCGTGCGCATTCCGACCATCGTCTGTCATGGCCATGCAGCCAAAACCTTTTACCTAGTGCTCGAATGGCTATCGATGCGGTGTCGTGGTAACGAAACACACTTAGGTACCCACCTGGCCACACTGCATCGTATCGTTGGCCCTCATTTTGGCTGGCACTGTGACAATCTGTTGGGGACCTTCCGCCAAACCAATGCCACCTGCGCAACCTGGTGTGATTTCTGGCGTGCTCACCGTCTGTTACCGCAATTGGAAATGGCTTCAACACAGCCTTGGGGCGCCACAATTGTGAAAAATGGCCAGCATCTGCTGGATCAGTTGGGTCCTTTTTTTGATGATCATCACCCCATACCATCCTTGTTACATGGCGACTTGTGGCATGGCAATGTAGGATGGCTGGACACCGATACACCAGTGCTATTCGATCCAGCAGTTCATTATGGTGATCGGGAGACGGATCTGGCCATGACCGAGTTGTTCGGCGGCTTCGGCCCCAGCTTCTACTCTGCCTACCAGACTCATTATCCGCTGCAGGCAGGCTATCCTCGTCGGCGTCCGCTATATCAGCTTTACCATGTGCTAAACCACGCCAATTTTTTTGGTGGCGGCTATATTGACCACGCTCATCACCTTTTGATGCTGCTGTTGAAGTCCATCGGTTGAACCAAATCAAAAACCAGTCAGACTAAACACGAATGACCCTGGCTTGCGAACGCTGGATTCATTAGCAGATCTTAATTTTTTCCGGCCATGTTGGGCTGCTATCATCGTTGGTCGCGGCAGGTGGCTATCCCGTTCAGATCAACATCGTTGACCCGGTTTTGTTTCAACTACCAGGTTCCCACACCTGCCATCCATGATTTGAGATCGCACCCGCATTGCTGATTGCTGGCAAGTTGACAGCGCCAGCTTGCTGTTTATCAATTTATCAATCACGGTCAAGGAGAGCCTATGGAGTCTATTCTCCGGCAACTTGTCGCTCAACCCGACACTACCGACATTGCGCCACTGGTAGAGCTGGTAGCTGCCATCCGCCCCAAACGGGCGCGCGACACAGAGATGGCCGTCAACAATCTGCGGGCTCTGACACTGCTACTTCAACAGCATGCCGAGTATCGCCATGCGTTGCGGCATTATCTACTGGTCAGCTTGGCATCGCGAAAGCAGCTCCATCTATATGCCGACGTAGGTATTCTGCCCAATGCGGGCTTCTTTTCCGAACTACGTAATAAATTGGCTGCCAAGTTGTTACCGCCCGCTGTCAACGGTGACTATTTGAAGGACATTTTCGGCCTCATCTTTCATCGGCGTGATGACCACATCTGGGTTCAGGCCGTGTCAAATAGTGTGTGGCACGCGCTGTTCGATGTATTGAGTGAGAATGGCATGAATGATGCGCAACGCCGTATCATCATTGGTGAATTGCTTGATGCAGCCCAGGTATTGTCCTACCGAATCTCAAGCATGGGGCTAGAGCCGGAACTGGTTCGCAACCATCCGGATGTCGAACGTTTCGAGTCGCCGTTCCTGATGCAAAATGCTGAGATCGTCGATTACATCGCCCGGCACCGCAATTGGCTGATCAATCCAGACAATCCGCGTGACGACAACAAACATGCCTTGGTCTTGCTGGATCAGTGCGAGCTAGTGATGGCCAAAATTCGCAAACAAGCGAGTGTCAGCGGCGTCAGTGTCAGCCTTACCTACTTGCTCGTACGCTTGCAGCAAAGTCTACAGCGCTTACGTACACTATTGCACCTGATTGAGCCGGGCGATACGACAGACAAGCGCGTACGAGCCCTGGCGCTGTTCAATGAATTGTTGTGGGCGGACAATCGCAAGCTGAATATCCGTGATTTCTTCAGGGACAACGTTGAGCTGATCGCCCGTCAGATTACCGAGCATGCCAGCCGCACGGGTGAGCACTATGTCACTCAAAGTCGGCGTGACTACTGGCAGATGCTGAAGTCCGCATCCGGGGCCGGACTGATTGTAGGCTTCATGGCCCTGATCAAGATTCTCACGGCTAAACTGCATGCACCACCGCTGATCGAGGCCTTTCTGTTCAGCATGAACTATGCACTGGGTTTCATGCTGGTGCACCGCTTACATTTCACCATTGCCACCAAGCAACCGGCCATGACCGCCGCCCACATTGCCGCCGCCATCCAGGATGAAGACGGCAAAACCGCCATGGATAACCTGACCGAGTTGGTAATACGCGTAATGCGCAGCCAGTTCGTTGCCATCATCGGTAACGTGCTATTGGCCATCCCCACGGCTTATGCCCTGGGCTGGCTATGGTTCGCCGGTACCGGTAGCCACTTGGCAGACCCAGCCAAGGTGCAACACCTGCTACATGACATCAATCCAATTACCAGCCTGGCTATCCCACATGCTGCGATTGCGGGCTGTTGCCTATTCCTGGCGGGTTTGATATCAGGCTACTACGACAACAAGGTTGTCTACGATCAAATTCCGGAACGACTGCAACAGCGACCATGGCTACAGCGTTTATTAGGTGAAGCGCGGTTGGCGCGGCTGGCCAATTACATTCGCAACAATCTGGGTGGTTTAGCCGGTAATTTCTACTTCGGATGCATGTTGGGTACCATCGGCACCATTGGTTTCCTGATTGGCTTGCCGATCGATATTCGCCACATCACATTCTCGGCAGCCAATTTTGCATATTCATTGGTTGGGCTGGAAAACCAGATACCATGGCAGACGCTATTGTGGTCGATAGCCGGCATCTGGCTGATCGGTATGACCAACCTCACTGTCAGTTTCAGCCTGGCACTGTGGGTAGCGCTGCGGTCCCGCCGTATCAGTTTCGATATGGCCCGCCCCTTGGGTAGAGCATTGATAAAGCGGTTCTTCAGTCGACCAAGCGAGTTCTTCTTCCCACCCAAAGCCGAAAAAATTGGTGAAACACCGGCTACCCATGAAGCTTCTTGAACACGTTGACTGAAAAATGGCGAGGGAATTCCTCGCCATTTTTCCTAACACAACACCATATCAATCATTCGAAAACCAAAATCCAACCTGCCATACTGAATGCATCCCGCCAGAGCGGGTGTATTCAGGAGTACCGCAATGCTGAAACAGATGGGTTACATACTGATCGCAATTGGGTGGCTGGTTTGTGCAACCACTTACGCGCGGGACATCGTGATCTCCACCGGAGAATACGCTCCATGGGCAACGGAAAGCTCTCCCAATCAGGGCTATGTGAATCGCGTGGTCAAAACAGCTTTTGAGCGGGTTGGCGTAAACGTGCAATTTCGCTACGCACCCTGGAAACGTGCACTGGAAGAAGTCCGGCAGGGCAATGTGCAAGCCAGTTCGTTCTGGTTTACCGATCCGGATCGTGCCAAGGAATTCCTTTATAGCAAACCTATCTCAGAGCACCGTGAGATGTTGTTCCATCTCAAAGCAACATCCGTCCCTACCTGGAAGCAGTTGAGCGATCTCGCCAAGCTACGCATTGGTGCCACCCGTGGCTATACCTATACCAAAGCATTTTGGGATGCCGCACAACACAAGACACTTACCATTGATGAAGCACCATCTGATGAACTCAACTTCAGAAAGCTGTTCGCTCGACGGATCGATGTGTTTCCAATGGATGAGTTTTCCGGCTGGCAGCTGTTGAGTAGCGGCGCCTTCCCACCTGGTGCGCGCGATTTGATGACCACCAACCCTAAGCCTTTTTCCTCTAGACATGGACATCTGATTGCGCGCAAAACCGAAGATGGCCGAATCTTGATCAAGCTATTCGATCAAGGTTTGGCACAGTTGCAGGCCGATGGCACGCTGGATCGCTTCAAAGACGAATTGTTTACCGGTAAGTCCGGTAGCGATGCCAACCCGCAATAGCGCCGTGCAGTGACAACATCCCTGATCATCAGGGACGTTGATTGCGACTGACAGGTTTACATACCCAGCTGTACTTTAAGGGCATCAATGGCCGT
This sequence comes from Chitinivorax sp. B, assembly GCF_005503445.1. NCBI lineage: Bacteria > Pseudomonadati > Pseudomonadota > Betaproteobacteria > Chitinivorax > Chitinivorax sp. B. The sequence goes on from NZ_SCOH01000022.1 coordinate 34,501, forward strand.
CTTGTTGAAATGCAACTGCGGGTCAATCAATTCGGTATCCTTGTCAAAGTAAGCACCCAGATAACCGGTCACGTTATCTTTAACCGAAATCGCCAGTTTCGACCCATGCTTCAGATAGGTCTGGTTATGGGATAACGCTTCTACTCGAAATGAATGAGGAAAATCGAACAAATAGTGCTGCTGGACATAGGAGCCTATAGTCTCATCCTGCATCACCTGGTAGCGCCCTTCGCCCAAAGCATCACCTGTTGGCGTACACTTTTCATGTCCACCCACAAATTTTGCACTGTATACACTGACGGTATTGGCTGTCCCTAACTTAAACAACAGCATGTCTTTGCCGATTTTGATGCAGAATTTCGCCATAGTAGGGTAATACATGGCAATGCCACTACTGCTGATCACCGTTTTGGCAGGTAGCGCCAAATGTGTTCGCAATCCAACCGCCCCCGCTGGAAATTTTGCTTCGCCGAGTTGGCTCCGCAATGTCGTGCCGGATTGGCTCAATCTCCCGTCCTTATCCTCACCCAGACTAGTTTTCAGATTATCTTTCATCAACTGATCGACAAGATCGATCGTTTCCAGCTTGAAACGATAAGTGACACGGGTTGGCGAAGTACCATGAGTCAACCACCCTGGCGTATCCGTTACCTGAAAGGCATTTCCCAACCGAGCTGTGTTCATTGATGGATCGAGGATCGCCGTCTGAATTTGCAGCTTGGGTGACGCAGTCAACAGTTGATGCAGGAAGGTAGGCGTCTTGATTCCCCCTTTTCCCGGCCGATCATCCAACAATATGCCATCTGACAACACTTTGGATGTCAGTACAGATAACGCTTGCGATTCCTCATCCACATACAGGCTGTAAACATCTCCAGCCAAGAGACGATCGACGGTAGGGTTGGATGGCAGGGTAAAAACAGGTTTATCAGGTGTTGTACTTGTTGTCGTGGGTGGAAGAGGTACAGAGGGAGGCACAGGTGTCGTTGGGGTAGGTGAGGGTACAGGTGCAGGTGCAGGACCAGGAGCCGGGGCTGGTGTCACACCTGTTACAGGGGGGGTTGGCGTTGGGCTAGGTGTACTTTCGCTTCCGCCACCACCACCACATGCAGTCAACCCCAGACACAATGAAATACCCGTAACGGTCAATACCGTTTTCTTCATAAACAACCTTTGATTTGATAGTGCACAGCCATAAGTCGCATACCAGTCCGCAAACGATGCTGGCAACAAATTCTGATGAAATAACGCGAGATGAAGGGGCCAACATGGCGAAGTCGTCGACTGACGCCATGTTGTTTCGTCAAAGGATTCTGACCGAAGGCGATTCGCCGGCCATGTCCTACAAGCCCAGCTGTACTTTCAGCGCATTGATGGCTGTCTTGTTGAAATGCAGTTGTGGATCAACCAAGGTAACCTCGTCGTCGAAGTAAACGGAAATAGTCTCGTCATCGGATATCAGGTTGGAAAGCTGGAAAGACAGCCGTGCATTGGCTTTCTGATAAGTAGGGCTCAATACCAAGCGCTCCACGTCACCCGATCCACCAAAATTCAACAGGTAGTCTGTTCTGACAATACCCAAGGTGCTTGTGTGCTCGATAGTCCGGAATGTACCACTCGCGAATTTTGATCCTGTTGCCTTGCAGTTGCCATCCACCTTGAAAGCATCCACCGTATTGGCGCCCAGCATCAGCCCAACCCCTTCAGTAGCCCCATCGAAGGTATAGATGCAACGTAAACCAGCGGCGGTATCTTTTTTCACATACAGATTGTCAACCTTCAATAACTTGTTTGCAGGCAATACCACGTGGGTACGCAAGCCGATTGATCCGACAGGGAATTTTCCATTGCCAAGGGTATCGACCAGCTTCGCGTTACTAACGGGTAGCAATCCATTTTTTGTTTCGCCGGTACTGAATTGCAGATTATTCTTCATGAGTTGGTCAGTCAGATCGACCTCCTCAAACTGAAAGCGATAAGTTGCCTGGTCCCCTGTGACAGAGTGCGTTAGCCAACCACGTTTCCCCCATGCATGGAATTCATTCTTCAACTTTTCCCCATCCAGAAAATCCATCGCCCCGATCGTATGATCGCCGTAGTCAGCCGCATAAAAAGGATGCGCCGACAGCAACTGATGCAGAAAAATGGGCGAACTGTAGACAGGACGTTTCGGCACATGATTATCTGTAATCACACCGCTACTGCTCATTTGTGTTTGCAGCACGGAAACCTTACCCAGCTTGCCTGCCCCGGGTACATCCACATGCAGGCTGTATACATCACCTTCAAGGAGACGCTGGCTGGTCACATTCTTACTAGCAGGCCCTGGTGAAGGCGTAGGCGCAGGATCTGGTGTCGGGTTTACCGGCGAAGGTACCGGGGCGGTTGGTGCCGGAGTGGCTGTTGGCTTGGGCGTACTGTCGCTATCGCCACCACCACCGCCACCGCCACCACAAGCTGTTAGTCCAAGACACAAGGAAAGGCTTGCTGCAAATACAACTGATTTATCCAAAATCTTTTCTTTCTATTACGGAATAAAGTACCGAGGCGTTCTGCCAAGCTAATTTGACGCCAACCCGCTACATCAGCAAAGCTGCGGTTTGTCATGAATTTGTGATGAAAGTGTAAAAATAAGTTAACACTGTTAGAATTTTTATATGCACTGTGGAAATCCTCAATTCCCATCCCAATCCCCATTAGCATCAATTAAATCCTTTCAAACCATCAGCTTAAAAATAAGTACTACTACGTAATAGCTTATCAACCAATGACCGATAGTCATTTAAATATTGATAACAATGTTTTTGTGTTCCTTGTTGATCGTTAATCTTCAATAAAGTTGATTGATATATTCGTAACATCATTAAAGATAGCGCTATCTTTAATGGAAAAATAAACCAATATCTTGTGAAATTCATATTTCACGTTCTATTTTTATAGAAAGAATACATTCAAAACTATTCAACAATAGTATCCTGTCCCGATCCATTGGAAAGTGCCTCGTCGTCCCTATATTCATTGCAGCAAGACCATTACCAACCTTGTCTACACACTTGCCTCAAGTTCGATCGATAACCACCTTATTTCTTTGCCTGAAAGAACTAGACTACCGCTACCTATTTGCACTAGGGACACTACCAAACAGGCGTTATATAATCGTGTATATAACGAATTTGTGTTCAATCTGGCCAAATACAGGACCTGGCAACGCAACTGGCCGCACTTATTGTTGGCACAGCCCAACTCAGTATGGAAACAAGCCATGGCTGAATCATTCAACCCAATGCTGCCCCAGATCTATCGCCAAGAGGTCACGACACATCAGGTACATCACGCCTTGTACTACTAGCTACAGACGATGCCACAACCTTGATCAAAGCCCTCCATGTGATATTGGGTGTATCGCCATGACCCGTACCGCCACTCGCTTTCCACTACCTGACGAAGACATCACCTCATGACCAAGACCTCTCGCCTGTTTGTACTGGCCTTGTTGGCCAGCACCAGCTTTACCTATGCAGATACGCTGACTGTCGCTGTTGCCGCCAACGTGCAATATGCTTTTGATGATCTGGCTCGCGCCTTCAAAACTGAAACCGGGCACAATGCCAAGGCCAGTTTCAACTCATCTGGCAAATTTGCGGCTCAGATCATGAATGGCGCCCCATTTGATGTGTTTGTATCAGCAGATATGGAATTTCCCGAAAAACTACATCAGCAAGGCTTTGCTGTGGCCGCACCCAAGCCCTATGCCTACGGGATACTGGTGGTATGGACCATACGCAGTGATCTTGATCCGACAGATTGGCAAGCGGCGTTCAAACACCGCTCCGTCAACAAAATCGCACTGGCCAATCCCAAAACAGCCCCTTATGGACGCGAGGCCATGAAGGTACTGGCTGCCACCAAACTGGATGAATCACTGCAAAACAAACTGGTGTTTGGTGAAAGCATCGCCCAAACCAACCAATATATTGTCAGCCAAGCTGCCGATATCGGAATTACTGCGAAATCCGTTGTGGTCTCGCCAGAAATGGCAGGTAAAGGGCGCTGGGCCGAACTGCCCAAATCAATGTATCAACCTATCGCCCAAGGCGCGGTGGTATTAAAGTACGGGCAGGCAAACCATGCCAAAGCGTCACAAGCCTGGCTGGATTTTCTCTATGGCCCAAAAGCCCGTGCCATTCTTGAACAATATGGCTACCTGCTACCATGAACCGGCTCCCTGCCATCCTATCCGCCATTGAACAGGAAGGAGCCATCACACTGCTTGAGGCACAGACATTTGGTCAAACGGTCAGCCTCACATTGTTGGCGGGAAGAACACAACCAGTGTGGCAAATTGGCCAGGCCATCACCTTGGTGTTCAAGGATACCGAGGTGTCACTTGCCAAAAATCTACAAGGCCAGCTCAGCCTGCGTAACCGTTTACCAGTAAACGTACTGGCACTGGCCCGGGGTAAAGTACTAACCCGGGTGACCATGGCTCTGGCAGGGCATACCTTATATGCAGTGATCACCACGCGTGCTGCCGACCATTTAGCACTGCAAATAGGGGATCAGGTTGAAGCACTGATCAAAGCCAATGAAATGGCCATTCTGGAAGACCCGACATGATTGATTGGCAACCGCTCTGGCTCACTGCCGAACTGGCCGCGCTGACTACAGCCATTCTTTTCGTGGTTGGCCTACCCCTGGCTTATTGGCTGGCCTTCAGCCATCGGCGTATCAAACCAGTAGTGGAAACACTAGTCAGCATGCCATTGGTGCTGCCACCTTCTGTGTTGGGTTTCTATCTGTTACTCGCATTCAACCCCAACGCGGCCTTTGGACAATGGCTGGCCAGCCAGTTTGATATCCGCCTTGCATTCAGCTTTGCTGGGCTGGTGATCGGCTCTGTACTGTTCAGCCTGCCATTCATGGTGCACCCATTGCAATCAGCCTTACAGACACTACCGGCAGATTTACGCGAAGCGTCGTATACCCTTGGTAAATCAACGCTGACAACCCTATTTAAAGTATTGTTGCCGAACATCAAACCGGCATTGTTGTCTGGTTGTGTGATGACATTTGCCCATACTGTTGGCGAGTTTGGGGTTGTTCTGATGATTGGCGGCAATATCCCCGGTGTGACCAAAGTGGCCTCCATTGCCATCTATGACGAAGTCGAAAGCCTCAACTACCCTGCTGCCCACACCTATGCCGCCATTCTGTTTGTGGTCAGCTTTGTCATCGTACTGATGGTGTACTGGTTGAACAGACACGCTTCCCGAGCCATCGCGACATGATCGATTTGCAATTGACCCGGCAACTGCATACCCAACAAGGGCTGCTCACTCTCTCTGTTTCTGGCCAGATCACCCACGGTGAATGTCTGGCTGTCTTTGGTCCATCAGGCGCGGGCAAGACTACCCTACTTCGGATGATGGCCGGACTGACACAGCCGGATAGTGGTCATCTGACCGTCGATGGCGAAGTCTGGATTGATGCCAGCCGAGGCTTTCACCTGCCACCACAAAAACGATCGATTGGTTATGTCTTCCAGGACTATGCGCTTTTCCCGAACATGACCGTTCGAGGCAATCTGGCTTATGCCGGGGCATCAGCCAGTCTACAGGCTGATCTGCTGGACATGACCGGATTGACTGCCTTTTCGGACCGCAAACCGGATACGCTTTCTGGCGGCCAGCGGCAACGGGTGGCCGTGGCCCGTGCACTGGCGCGTCGCCCTAAACTGCTGCTGCTGGATGAGCCACTGACTGCGTTGGATGGCACCACCCGGCACCAGTTACAACGAGATCTGGCGCAATGGCAGAAATCGCTAGGCATCACGACCATTTTGGTCAGCCATGATATTGGCGAAGTTGTGCGGCTAGCTCAGCAAGTGTGGCAGCTTGATCAAGGCAGAATCACTGCCCAAGGTACACCTCATGCTGTTCTGCTTGGGCCGCGCACGCGCGGCAAGTTCAATCTGGGGGCAGAGGTGTTGGCAGTACGGCAGGAGGACGTCGTTCAGGTTGTGACCTTATTGGTAGGCCAGGAAGTCGTGGATGTAATCGGTGATGGTGACGAACTGGCCGATCTGCAGATAGGGGATCGGGTTACCGTTGCCATCAAGGCATTCAGCCCGATCTTGATCAAGAATCGAGATGGCAGCACATGCTAAAATCCGTTCATTCCCAAGCGAGCATCCCTATCGTGTCTGCCAAATCCCGTCCAACCAAAGTCATCATCGCCTCTCGTGAGAGCTTGCTTGCCATGTGGCAAGCCGAACATATCCAGACTCGCTTGCGCACGTTGTATCCAGGGCTTGAAGTCGAAATACTGGGTATGACCACACAAGGCGATCGCATTCTGGACGTAACCCTCAACAAGATCGGCGGCAAGGGGCTATTTGTCAAAGAACTGGAAGTTGCCATGGAAGAAGGTCGGGCCGATATCGCCGTCCATTCCAGCAAAGACGTGCCAATGCAGTTACCCGATGGTTTTACGCTAGCGGCCATTGGTGAACGTGAAGATGCACGTGATGCCTTCGTTTCCAACCATTTTACCGACTTGGCCACTTTGCCACCGAACAGTGTAGTTGGTACTTCCAGCCTGCGCCGTGAAAGCCAGATCCGCAACCGTTTCCCGCACCTAACAGTGAAGCCGCTACGTGGTAACGTCCAGACGCGTCTGCGCAAACTGGATGAAGACCAATACGATGCCATTATTCTCGCTGCAGCTGGTTTGCGCCGCCTGGGCCTGACAGATCGCATTACCAGCCTGTTGTCAACGGAAGATAGCCTACCGGCGGTTGGCCAAGGTGCACTTGCAATCGAATGCCGGACGGATCGGGCTGATCTACTGAAGCTGCTGGCGCCACTGAATCACGCCGACACCGCGATCTGTGTTCGTGCGGAGCGCGCCATGAGCAGGGTATTGGGCGGCAGCTGTCAAGTTCCGTTAGGTGGCTTTGCGGAAGTAGTTGAAGGCAAACTAAAACTACGTGCTTTTATCGCGCTGCCAGACGGTAGTCGCCTGCTGCACACCACCCTGACCGGCTCCCGCGACAAACCTGAAGCCTTGGGACAAGCTGCGGCTGAAGCCTTGATGTTACAAGGTGCCGGTGACATCATGCAGCAACTGACACATCCCTGACCTGCCAACAGTCAACTGGATATCGTCAAATATCCACCCAAGCATGCACGGCATAAATGATCGATAATTGTGAAGGGACGCACCTGCCGCCCACACGGGCTGCGGCCTCAGGTGCGTCATTTCAATACCTGCCGAGGATCGAATGCCACGTCTTCCTGCCTATGCACGTGTTGTTGTTACCCGCCCGGTCGATCAAGCCGGTAAGTTGATCGACGCAATCCGCGAAGCTGGCGGGCAGGCCATCCCACTACCATTGTTGGCAATAGGTGAGCCCAGTAGCCCAGATGCGCTGGATGAAATCATCGCCCGACTTTGCGAGTTCGACTTCGCAGTCCTGATTAGCCCAACTGCCATTTCACGGGTGTTGCCCAAAGTGATGGAAGCAGGCGGCTGGCCTGCCGCAGTGACCCCTGTTGTCGTCGGTCAGAGTAGCGCCGACGCGTTGGCAACCTATGATACCCCTCCGCCACTGATACCGGCGGACCGGTTCGATAGCGAGGGACTACTGGCATTACCACGTCTGCAACACATGGTCGGCCAGCGGGTAGTGATCTTCCGTGGTGATGGCGGACGCGAACTGCTGGCAGATACGCTGATTCAGCGCGGTGCCCATGTCGAGTACATTGAGGCCTATCAACGACTCTGTATCAATCATACTATCGGCCCATTGTTATCAGGCGATCCGTTGCCGGTTTGGACCATTAGTAGCACCGAGGCATTGGAACATCTGCATACCTTGGCTGGAGAAAGCCACATCAAGCAGTTACAATCATCAGCGCTATTCGTTTCCCATCAACGCATTGCGGCCCGCGCAGCAGAATTGGGATTTTCCCGCATCATTGTGACAAGCCCCGGCGATAACGGTATGCTCGTGGGCCTTTGCGACTGGTTCAACCACCGAATGGAAGACAAGATGGATACGGCGCCAAACAACACTGCGCCCCCGGCCGCCACGGCACCGAAGGACACCACCTCTCAGAGCCACACAGCCGCACCGACACCACCTCCCGCTTATGTTCCCGCATCGGCTACCTCCGGTTTTCGTTTCAATTGGGGCCTTGCCTTGGGTGCTGCTGCATTGATATTGGTCACGGCTCATTGGCTGACCAATAACCACAAGATGCAGAAGCTGCAGCTGGAGGCCGGTAGTTTCAACCAGACCAGTCGTCAGCTGGCTGAAAAAAGCACCGAACAGGTCACTCAGATGCAGACGCGTCTGGCAATACTGGAAAGCAAGCTCAGCGATTCACAGAATCAGCAAGTCGCGCTGGAGGCCATGTATCAGGAACTGTCGCGCAGCCGTGACGAAGCCTCACTGGCAGACATTGAGCAAGCACTGATGCTGGCCAACCAGCATCTGCAATTGGCCGGTAATGTGCGCTTGGCGCTGATTTCATTACAGAACATCGACCAACGCCTGCAAGGCCAGAACGAGCCACAGTGGCTGGCAGTACGTACAGCATTGGCCAAAGATATGGAAGTACTGAAGAAGTTTCCGTTCATCGATACAGTTGGCATTGCCGTCAAAATCGACGGGTTGCTGACTGCAATCGACAGCATGCCATTGGTGGTGGAACAACCACAACCCCGAACTCCTGCAGCTCCAGCTCAAGCTGACGCCAATGTCTTTCAGCGACTATGGGGTGAACTGTGGACGGAGCTCAAGGATCTGATTCGCGTACGCCGGCTGGACAACCAGGAACCCTTGTTGCTGTCGCCGGAGCAGGCTTTTTTCCTGCGTGAAAACCTGAAACTGAGGCTGCTGGACGCCCGCATGGCCAATCTGCAGCGCGATGGCGTCACCTTTCAGAGTGATCTGCAATTGGCACGTCAGTATGTCGAACGCTATTTCGACGCCACCTCACCACAAAGCAAAGGTTTTCTACAAGGATTGATGCAGTTGACACAATTGGAGATTGGCAGCGAACCGCCTAGCCTGGAAGCCAGTCTGAACGCAATACGAGATGCCAAACTTAGACCTGTCGGGAGTGTCGAGTGAAGCTGCTGCTCTGGCTGATCGCCATTTTCACGGCGGCTGTTGCCGTTACTATGTTGGCGGGTGTCAATGACGGATATGCGCTGTTCGTGGTACCGCCTTACCGGCTCGATATCTCGCTGAATGCATTGATTATTCTGATCATTGCTGCGTTCATCGTGGTCTATGGTCTATTCCGCCTCACGTTCAATGCACTGGAATTACCCAAGCACGTCAAGGCCTATCACCGTAAACGCAACCAGGAAACGGCTCGCACTGCCTTATTTGATGCGCTGGAAGCTTTCTTTGAGGGTCGTTACAACCGTGCAGAACGAGATGCCAACAAAGTAGCCGAGTTGGAGGACGATCCACGTGGCAAAGCACTGGCCTCACTGTTGGCAGCACGCTCTGCACATATCGTGCGTGATTTCGACAAGCGTGATGGGTACCTGTCCCAGGCAGGGCTGGCTGACCAACATGCCAAACTTGCGCGTTATATCACTCAAGCGGAGCTACTGGCTGATCAACGTGAATCCACCGCCGCATTGGATGCGCTGGAAGAAGCCAAGTCCATCGCACCTAAGCTTACCAACGCACTACGCCTGGAATTGAAGATCCGCCAGCAACGTGGTGAACCGGATGCCGTATTGCGCATTCTGGAACAGCTGCAAAAAAGCGATGCAATCGACTCAGCCACAGCACAAACCATTCGGCTGGCCTCGTATCTGCATATTCTCAAGCATGAGCCCATGAATGTCCGTAGCCTGCGGGAATGGTGGGGCCGGCTCGACAAGACCGACCGCCTGCAACCGAGACTAGCAGCAGCGGCAGCACGTAAACTGTTGCAATTGGGTGATGCCGAGCTGGCAACCGATATTCTGATCAACGCACTCGAACACGATTGGGATACCGAACTGATCGAAATATTCGGCAACCTGCATCACTCAGGCACTCACAGCAACGACAATTTGCTGAAACTGATCCAGCAAGCTGAATCCTGGCTGCCACAACACCCGAAGGATGCAGCATTGCTGCTGACGCTTGGCCGGTTATGCCATGCCCAACAACTATGGGGCAAAGCGCAAAGCTATCTGGAGGCAAGTCTGGCGGTTTCGCCTTCCGTTGTTGCCCATATCGAACTGGCACAATTGCTGGAGCATATTGGTAAGCATGAGCAGGCAGCCCAACATTTCAAGAAAAGCCTTTCCCACGCAATGGTCGACATCGTCGAGTAAATCATCTCAATTCGAACGGGGCCTCGCCGACGCTGTCGTCCCCGTTCGCTGTTGCAATCCCACCCGCACCCCATTCAACGCCAACGCCACTGGCACCAAGCACACGCCAGCCCAAATCGGGTGGCCATCGCGTATCAGTAAAACAACCAACACCAACCAAATTGGCCCTGTTGCCAGCAGACACAAAACCAACGGCCATAACACTACCTGAGGTGATGGTGCCTTACCTGGCCTAACTGGTGTGAATGCCGCCACCATCAGTACCACGCCACCGGCACCAAACATCAGGGCACCCAACATAGCGAATCCGACTTCATTCCAACGAATCGCTCGAATCACTACCGCCTCATCTGGTGCATTTGGGTTGATCCACGCGGTGATGGTATTGCCAACAGGGCCAATCTCACCCATGACTGCTTCACGCCAACCATCGTCCAAATCATCACGAACCAAGCTGAAGGTCAGCCGATGGCTGATCCGTTCCTGTTGCTGCCAGCGGTAACGAAAAGCACCTTCAATGCGATAAGTCGTCGACTCGCCAATTTTTTGTACGGCCGAGTTTCGTTCCGATACCGACAGTACCGTTGCAGGTACAGGTTGCCAAGCTAGTGACCGTAAGTGCTGCACCACCGGGTATAACGCTGCTATCAAGGCTGCCAATCCCAACATCACGAACGGTAGAGCAAACAGAACACCCGGCCAGTAATACCGACTGCTACGCTGCTTACCCATCATCAATCACCCTTCCACAATACTTGTTCAGCATAGCTTAGGCTGAGCGCCTTTCAATATGCAACAAGGTTGCATTTATGACGTATTGATTGGCATAATGCAACATAGTTGCAAATAAGAGGCACCTCATGTCATCTCCATCACGCTTGCCAGTTACGGTGTTATCCGGCTTTTTAGGCGCGGGCAAGACCACATTACTGAATCATGTGCTCAATAATCGGGAAGGCTTGCGAGTCGCAGTCATCGTCAATGACATGTCAGAGGTCAATATCGATGCTGCCCTTGTTCGCTCAGGTGGTGCGCAGTTGTCACGCACTGACGAACGTATGGTGGAAATGAGCAATGGCTGTATCTGCTGCACACTGCGGGAAGATCTGCTACTGGAGGTTCGCCAACTGGCCGAAGCAGGCTGTTTCGACTATCTATTGATCGAATCCACCGGCATTGCCGAGCCCATGCCCATAGCCGAAACATTTACCTTTCGCGACGAACGGAATATCAGCCTGTCAGACATTGCCAGACTTGACACCATGGTAACCGTAGTGGATGGCTGTCACTTTCTGCGCGATTACACCAGCCATGAGATGCTCACCGAACGGGGAGAAACATTGGATGACGGTGACGAGCGCAGTATCGTCGAACTGCTGATTGAGCAGGTGGAGTTCTGTGATGTACTGGTCGTCAACAAAACCGACCTCATCAATGACAACGAACGTGAACAGCTGACCGGCATCCTCCGCGCATTGAATCCCGACGCACGCATTGTACTCAGCCAATTCGGTCAGGTACCACTCGCTTCCATCCTGAATACCGGCAGTTTCGATTTCGATCGGGCAGCGCAGGCCCCGGGTTGGCTGAAGGAGCTGCACGGCGAACATGTACCAGAGACCGCAACCTATGGTATTCGCAGCTTTACCTTTAACAGCTGGCGACCATTTCATCCACAACGTTTTTGGCAAATGTTGCACCAGGAATGGGATGGACTGCTGCGCTCGAAGGGTTTCTTCTGGCTGGCTACCCGACCTGACATTGCCGGCAGCTGGTCACAGGCTGGTGGGGCAATGCGTTATGGTGCTGCTGGCCTTTGGTGGGCTGCCGTTGACCAAACCGACTGGCCCGACGATCCGGAGTATCTGTCGATGATTCAAGCCAGATGGCAAGCACCGTTTGGTGATCGCCGTCAGGAACTGGTATTCATCGGAATGGGTCTCAATGAATCAGCGATTCGCGCGCAACTGAACGCCTGTTTGTTGACTGATGGCGAAATGTCGCTTGGGGTCAACGGCTGGTCAGCTTTTCATGATCCGTTTCCAGTCTGGACAACCACCCCAAACGAAACTGAAATGGAAGCACGATAGACTGTAGCGTGCTGGTATTTATTCGCATGGATAAAACGGACATGTCTCAGTCTGGAAAACGACGATTGGGGCAGTTGCTTTGACCACACGTGACATCCTGTGCAATATCGCCAAACCAAATAACAGGTTTGATGAGGAGAAATACATTTTGCTCAGCATTCAACAACTCGAATTCACCTATTCAGGTGGGCATCCCATTCGTTTTCCCGATTGGCAGCTACAACAGGGTGAAATGGCACTCCTGCTTGGTCCTTCCGGTAGCGGAAAAAGCACATTGGTCGCAATGCTGGCTGGATTGCTGACCCCAACGGCTGGCTGCATCAGTATCGCAGGGCACATGCTGCAACAACTTCAGGGACACGCACTGGATCATTTTCGTGGACGCCATATCGGCTTCGTTCCACAACAGTTGCATCTACTCCCACTACTTTCTGTGAAGGAAAACCTTCGCTTGGCACAAACACTGGCGGGGCAGCCACGTGACGATAAGCGGATTGATCATGTGTTGGGTTCACTTGGCATTCAAAACCTGTCAGATCGCCGTCCGGGCGCACTCAGCCAAGGCCAGAAACAGCGTGCCGCCATCGCACGGGCAACAGTCAACACCCCCAAACTGCTACTTGCCGACGAGCCCACTGCCAACCTCGACGATATCGCCGCCGAAGCTGCATTGGAAGTACTGACCGTCGCGGCCCGTGATTGTCATGCCACCTTGATCATCGCCACCCATGATAGCCGAGTCAAACACCGTATCACCCAACAGCTGACTCTGGGAGGGATGCAATGAGCTTGCTTCATCTTGCTTGGCGCAATCTGATTGGACGACCGCTCACTACTATTCTCAATCTGTTGCTATTGGCGCTGGGCATCGGCACCATCAGTGCCATGCTATTGTTTGCCAGCCAGCTGGAACAACGTCTGCAAGCCGATGCATCGGGTATCGATCTGGTCGTGGGGGCTAAAGGTAGCCCGCTGCAGCTGATTCTGTCGAGCGTCTACCATGCAGATGTTCCCAGTGGCAACATTCCATTACGTGACGCCAGCCAGCTACGCAAGAATCCAATGGTCGCGAAAGCCATTCCGCTTGCGCTGGGCGATAGCTATCAAGGTATTCGTATTGTCGGTACTGAACCCGACTACCTTGACCTCTATGGTGCCAAGCTCGCACAAGGACGTGTCTGGAAAACGGCCATGGAAGTAGTGATTGGTGCAGATATCGCGGCCGAAACCGGACTAAAACTAGATCAGGAATTTGCCAGCTCCCATGGTTTATCGCCTGGCGGGGACTTGCACGATGACAACCCATTCCAGGTTGTGGGCGTCCTGCAAAAAACCGGAACAGTCATCGACAAGCTGATCCTTACCCCGGTGCAAAGTGTTTGGGATACTCACGAAGGTAGTAGCAGTCATACAACGGACAGCGATACCGATGACGAAGATGCAGGTAAAGAGATCACCTCACTACTGATTAAATACAAGAGCCCGATGGCAGCAGCCATGTTGCCCCGCATCGTCAACAGCCAAAGCAGCATGCAGGCTGCTGCACCTGCTATGGAATCTGCCCGCCTGTGGAGCTTGGTCGGTTTCGGACTGGATGCCTATCGTGCAAACGCTATTGTGCTCATCGTCGCCGCAACGTTGTCCGTATTTGTGGCGTTCTACAACACCTTGCGCGAGCGCAGTTATGACCTCGCAGTCATGCGCATGCTAGGGGCCGGGCGTCTTAGTCTGTTATGGGTCGTTTTACTGGAAGGCCTGTTGCTGGCAGGCCTGGCAGCCTTTGTAGGTCTAGGCTTAGGCCATGGCCTGACGGAAGGGCTGGCTAACTGGTTAGGCCCAGCCCACAGTCTGGGCTTAACTGGTCGAATTTGGCTGCCTGCAGAATGGCTGCTGATTGCTGGTGCTTTGAGTATTGGAGCCATTGCCGCAATTATCCCTGCTATTGCAGCTTACAGAACCGATGTTGCCAAGACCTTGACCGGCAGCTGATTGTTTACTTGTTGAAATGGTCTGTCAGATCAAAACATACCATTTCAACTTTTCCTTATTACCTTCATTTTCAACTCATTAGAGGAACCAATCATGAAAAAATGCATAATTGCTTTACTGCTCTCCACTCCAATACAATTGACTATAGCTGCCGACCACGACCACAGCCCCTGCACCAAAGAACCAGAGAAAAAATGGCAGCCTTTTTCAGTCGCCGCCAAAAAAGTAGAGGACATGGGCCATACCATCAAGGCCGCAGAAGTACATCACAAGTGTTACGAATTCCGTGGCAAATCCAAAGATGGCAAACGTTTTGAACTCTCTATCAATCCCGTCTCGCTGGAACCACACAAGTAATTCCATATGCATACCAGTCTTGTCCGCTTAAGGCCGAAGGCGTACTCTTGCACCAGCATTCACTTTGTCGAGGGGATCATGAAATCAACTGTCAAACCCATATTGGCCTCATTCTCATTGCTCACATCGATTGCCATGGCAGCACAACCTACGCCAGCATCTAGTCCAAGCACTGCGGGCGGCCATGCACCATTACCAGGTCAACCAACCAATCTTCAGCAGTTAAAGGAAATGGATGGCGTAATCAGCTGGAAAACGCTAGCCAAGATTGAGCAAAAACAGCAAGGTGACAAAGTGATCCCAGTTTTCGACAAACAGATCACCGATCTCAATAACAAGGTTGTGAAACTACAAGGATTCATGTTGCCACTTGACATGAATGAAAAACAATCCCACTTTATTCTCAGCTCCACACCACCAACCTGCGCTTACCACTTGCCTGGCGGACCGGATTCGATCATCGAAGTCAAAGCAACCAAACCCGTCAAGTTCACTTACGAGCCGATCATCATCACCGGTAAATTGACACTACTCAAAGATGACCCGATGGGAATGTTCTATCGTGTAGTAGAGGCATCCGCTAGCAGTAAATGACCAATGTCTGACACCGTGGTATACCAGAAGCGTGGCATGACAATTGTCACGAAATCTGCGTAATACTTGTTTCACATAGCGGGGCGATGGCCTGTTTTATGTTTTGTGGAAACAGAAAATGGCAAGCTAACATTGTTCAATCATGCATGATGCAAAAACAAAGCAACATGCAGGGCTGGGCGGCGCTGGCTTGATCGCGTACAATTCCGAATGAATAATCCGTTTATCTGATTAAATCGACAGTTGATCGGTGTGACGGAGTTGGGCTATATCTTGATAAGCGCATTCCGCGTACATCATGTTATCGCTGACGTAAAACCAACTTTTTGAGCGTCGCCACGTGGTATTTTCTTTCTTCAAGAAAAAAGACCAATCTGAAGAGCTGCCACAGCAGCCCACCTACAAACAACCAGCGGGCACTCAGCCGGCAGGTGAGAAGCCTATTGCCGACCCAGGCCCGGATACAATGGATGGCCATACGCTGGGTTCTGCCGTCATTGAGGTCAATGACAGTGGCGCAGATATCCAGCCAGAAGTGGAAGAAGCCGCCATTCTGTATGCCAACGAACAAACAGATACAGCCGTCGAGCTACTGTCGGACTATATCGAGACTCACCCGCAAGACCATAATGAGGAGCCTTGGCTGTTGTTGTTCGAGCTCTATCAGCAATGTGGTCTGCATACCGAATTTGACGAACTGGCCATCAAATATGTAGTTCGGTTCGAACGTAGTGCGCCAATCTGGCGTGAAGCTCAGGCCCCAACACCCATCAAGCCGGAAGCCAGTACACGCAGCAACTATGTGCCATTTTCAGGGCATACCGAAACGGGCAGTAATCGTATTACAGAGCTGCAAGGTCTGATTGGCAAAGGTGAGAAGATTCGTCTGGATTTCGGCAAGTTTGAATCCCTGGAAGCAGGTTCAGCCCAGGAACTCTTGCAAGCCCTTTTAGCCTGTCGCAAAGCCAAAATACTGGTACAAATGATAGGTGGCAACAAATTGACTGATTGGTTGCAAAACCAAATCGAGATGATGCGCAAAGTGGATGCAGAAATCCCTTATTGGTTGCTGTTGCTGGAAATGTATCTGGCACAGGGTCAACAGGAAACCTTCGAAAATCTGGCCGTTGATTACGCCGTCACCTACGAGGTCTCCCCACCGTCGTGGGAAAGTTCTGCACAACCCGCCATGACACTGGAAGAAGCTGAAGAAGAAGCTACTCTGGAACCAGTACAACAGCAAGCGGCCGACATTTTCTACATGCATGGTGCACTAACAGACCGGAATTCAGGTCAACTGCGTGAACTGACAGATTTTGCTGCCAATCACGCTCAAGTCTTGATTGATGCCACCAGCCTGTCTCGTGTGGATTTCATTTCGGCAGGCAATCTACTGAACACTCTGATGCCGATGGTGACCATTGGTAAGCCCGTCGTATTTGATCATGTCAATGCGCTGATATATGCACTATTCCGCATTATGGGTATCAACGATCTAGTAATGGTCCGCCGTCGCAAATAGTCTAGCCGGGGGCACGCGTGCCTCTGGTACCGCATTGATTGCGACTTTCCCCAGTTATTCGATACTTGGGGCTTGTAAAGCTCAAAACCCCCCCCATTTCCTGTTTATTCGCCCATCTTTTCAGGGCCTGAGTACAAGGAAAGCACCATGCAACAATTTGACGGCACCACGATCGTATCGGTACGCCGTGGCAATCAAGTCGCACTAGGGGGCGATGGCCAGGTCACCTTAGGCAACATTGTGATTAAAGCCACTGCACGCAAAGTACGCCGCCTGTATCAAGACAAAGTATTGGCAGGTTTTGCTGGCGGCACCGCTGATGCCTTCACGCTGTTCGAGCGTTTCGAAGCCAAACTGGAAAAACATCAAGGGCATTTAGTACGAAGTGCCGTCGAACTTGCCAAAGATTGGCGTACTGATCGCATGTTACGCCGACTTGAAGCAATGTTAATCGTTGCCGACCTGCAAAGCACACTCGTCATTACCGGTAATGGTGACGTATTGGAACCTGAGCACGGCATTGCTGCTATTGGCAGTGGCGGTGCATTTGCCCAAGCAGCTGCATTGGCATTGCACCAGAATACGGAATTGGCACCAGCCGATATCGTCAAAAAGTCGCTAACTATCGCAGGTGATATCTGCATCTACACCAATCACAATCACCTGATCGAAACGCTGGGTTAATTCCAACGCCAACAGTACAAGCGCCAATAATTGCACGGGAAATGCAGCATGACCCAAATGACTCCGCACGAAATCGTTCACGAACTTGATAAACACATCATTGGCCAGCAGGAAGCAAAAAAAGCCGTAGCAATTGCCTTGCGTAACCGCTGGCGCCGCCAGCAAGTGGCCGACCCACTACGTCAGGAAATCACGCCTAAGAACATTTTGATGATTGGGCCGACAGGTGTCGGTAAAACCGAGATTGCTCGTCGTTTGGCCAAGCTGGCCGATGCACCGTTCATCAAGGTGGAGGCCACCAAATTCACGGAAGTTGGTTATGTTGGCCGTGACGTAGACTCGATCGTCCGTGATCTGGTCGAAATTTCAATAAAACAGGCCCGTGAATCTGAGGCAAAGAAAGTTCGCCACCGTGCTGAAGACCTGGCTGAAGAACGTGTGTTGGACACTCTGCTCCCCCCGGCCAGACCATTTGGTTTTGGTGGTGAACAAGCAAGCGAGCCCACGGAAGATTCCACAACTCGCCAGAAATTCCGAAAGATGTTGCGTGAAGGCAAGTTGGACGATAAGGAAATCGAAATCGAAGTCGCGCAATCAGCCGCCAGCATGGAAATCTTTGCCCCTCCTGGCATGGAGGAGCTGACAAGCCAGATTCAAGGCATGTTCCAGAATATGGGCAACCAGCGCAAAAAAGCACGCAAATTGAAGATCCCCGAAGCTATGAAACTGTTGACCGACGAGGAAGCCCTGAAGTTGGTCAATGAAGAGGAAATCAAAACCCGCGCTGTGCAGAGTGTTGAGCAAAATGGCATCGTGTTCCTTGATGAAATCGATAAAATCACCAGCCGCAGCGAAGGGCAGGGCGGGGAAGTATCTCGTCAAGGTGTCCAACGTGACCTGCTGCCATTGGTAGAAGGCACCACCATCTCAACCAAATATGGCATGATCAAAACAGACCACATTTTATTCATAGCCAGTGGCGCGTTTCATCTGTCCAAGCCATCTGACCTTATTCCGGAATTGCAAGGTCGCTTCCCGATCCGGGTAGAACTCAATTCATTATCGGTCGACGATTTCAAACAGATCTTGACCAGTACCGATGCATGCCTGACCAAGCAGTACGAAGCATTACTGGCCACGGAAGGCGTGCAACTCAGCTTCACCGATGATGCGATTCACCGGCTGGCTGAAATCGCCTTCACCGTCAATGAAAAGACTGAAAACATTGGTGCACGACGCTTGTATACCGTCATTGAGAAGCTGCTGGAGCTAGTATCGTTCGAAGCAGGTAATCATATCAATGGCACTGTCAACATCGATGCCAAGTATGTAAACGAACGCTTGGGGGCACTCTCGCAAAGCGAAGATCTAGCGCGTTACGTATTGTAATTCCAGATTGATCTTCTGATTCCAAAAGGACAGCCAATGTCCTTTTGGCATTTTTGCCCAGTCAGAATGCGATTCTGCCTGTCAACATTTGCCAATACATTACCCAATCCCCCATGAAGCTGTATAACGGATGACCAAACGTTACCGGGCGATTCTTTTCAAATACAAAGTGGCCAATCCAGGCACAACCATAACCAGCAAACGGCGCTAGTAGCAGGCTCCACCAATCATTGTAAATGATGGCATAAAGCACGATCCCCAACACTAGGCTACTTCCAATGAAATGTAGCCGGCGACAAGCTGGGGTTTGATGTGCTTGCAGATAAACTGGGTAAAACTCGTTGAAATCACGAAACGAGGTCATAACACCCCCCCATCCCCAAATAGAGCTTTGCCAGAGATTGACAAAGATTGTCCGTTGCCAGCGCTATTTCACCCAGTTTGGTCTTGCTTCAACGACAGCTTGGGTATCGAAATCCCGCCAACCCACTATTGTTATAAGTAAAGCCGCAAATCGATTGAGTCGAGGAGTCCCAATGTCATCCGCGTTCAAGTACAATCGATGCCTATTGCATTTTACGGCTCGCGCGGTGTGAGCCACTTGCGCAGGTTAGAGCACCCAATGTCTTATAAGATTACCACGGCCTTAGTCCTGACAGTCGCGTTGCTGTCCGCATGTAGCACACCCGTTCCGCCAGCTTCCGTCACCATTGAGGAAAAACCACCGGAACCCATTCAACAAACGGCACCTCCAGCCAATGTGGGCCCGGGTAACATTCCAGTCGTCACCGCACGGGCAGTGAAGGCGCCACCAGCAACCGTGATGAAACAGTTACTGGGAAATCTGAGCGGAAATGCTACCTACAAGAACGTCAAACAAACCGCAGCAAACCGAATTTCTTTATCAGTACCGTTCCCTGATCCTTCCATCTATATCAATTGTGGCTTGATCGAGGTACCCGGTGCTGACGGCAATATCTTACGTTTTCCTGGAGCCAGTGCATCTCGCCAATATCAGCTGAATGTAAAAGGCCGGACTTATGATGTCACACGTAAACTGGCAGCCCGAGGCGATGCAATTGTCAGCCTGACGCCACGTGGCAATTCCACCACCACCGTATCGGTGAGAGTGACCTACCGTCTATCCCGTGAACAAGTCGCCACAGCACCGGATAGCGACCCAATCAAGGTTCGTGATTCATTGATCTTCAGATCAGGCCGCGGCGCCGCCTTTGTACGAGCACCCACACGCTGTGTGTCATCTGGCATGCTGGAAAAAGAGTTGCTTGATCTGACCAAACCAGGTTAAGCCTCCATTGCTCGTGTTATACGCAAGTTGCATGACATTCAGCGGGCTAATGTATGTTTAAAACTTTGTCCAGGTCATCTGGTTGTCATTTTGTGTTGGTAAATTTCGCGCCACGCTAAACACTGAACCTATCCCCATGCGCAATTGACCGTATGGGGATAGGTTCCAAACCCATGCGTGACCTTGGCCCGGGTAGGTCCGATACCCGGGCACCATCGCTCCCTTCTTCCTCCAATTCCAAAATTAATCAACACACCGTCTGCTGAAATATGGGTGTCAAAGTATACGTTGGCCCGATCAGGGGCAAATCAAATGCATATTCGGGTTGTTACTGATACAAGCCCTGAAAGGGGCTCTATAAAGTACGTAGTTAAACAATAAAATGCCGGAAAAACCGGCATATCTTTTCGAAAATTCCAAACAAAGGCCACCGGTTGTGCCACCCATTACAGTGGGGCAACACCAGCACGCGGCCAATTCACGATTAGGAGAGCGTGGTGCAACAAGTAGTACAGGACAATTCACAGGAAAAAGACGAGCCGCTACGGGACGATCTACGCTTATTGGGCCGCTTGTTAGGCGAAGTGTTGAAAGAACAAGAAGGTGATACCACTTTCGAGCGCATTGAAACTATCCGCCAAACTGCTGTCCGCTTTGTACACGAAGCAGATTCTCACGCCCGCGAACAACTGGAAACCACGCTCAACGACCTCAGTCACGAGAACACCATTGCACTGGTACGAGCCTTCAGCTATTTCTCACATCTATTCAACATTGCTGAAGACTTGCATCACAGTCGCCGTCGCCGCGCCCATCGACGTGCAGGGGCCGCGCCACAGGCAGGTTCTGTTATTGCAGCGTTGCAACGCTTGAAAGACCATGCTGTCACTGGTGCACAGTTGCAGGAACTGTTCAGCTACGCCTTGTTGTCACCGGTACTGACAGCCCATCCAACCGAGGTACAACGCAAATCAATTCTGGATTGCCACCGCGCCATCGCCAACTTGATGAATCGCCGTGCTCGCGCCGATTTCACACAAGAAGAACTGGCCGATGTCGAGAAAGGCCTTAAGCGTATCATCCTGACTTTGTGGCAATCGAGTGAAATCCGTTCATTCAAACTAACCGTCAAAGACGAAATCGAAAATGGACTCGCCTACTATCGATATACGTTTTTGCGGCAATTACCACGACTATATAACGATCTGGAAGATTGGATCAGCCGAGATTTCAATGACGGTAAACCATTTGAGCTACCTTCATTTTTCAGGATTGGATCGTGGATTGGCGGTGATCGAGATGGCAACCCATTTGTCGATGCTGACATGATGCTTCATGCGATGCGCCGTCACTCCGCCATCGTCATTGGCTTTTATCTGGAGCAACTTGGCAAACTCAACCACGAACTGAGCCAATCGTCCCGCTGGATCAATGCATCACCGGCTTTACTGGCTCTTGCGGCACAATCGCCAGAAAATGCCATCAGTCGTGCTGAAGAACCCTATCGTCGTGCATTGACCTACATCGAAGCACGGCTACACGCAACATCAGGCAAACTTTGCTTATTCCTGACATCGCCACCAGTCGCCACCCAACTATTGCCTTATACCAACAAAGACGAACTGGCTACAGATTTGGCAATCGTCGCCGAATCGCTGATCAGCCATGGTAGCAAATTGGTGGCTGATGGCCGCTTACGCCGTTTACATAGAGCCGTGGATGTTTTTGGCTTTCACTTGGCACCTCTGGATATGCGCCAACATTCTGGTATCCACGAAAGCGTCGTAGCAGAACTATTCGAACGTGCAGAGCTGGAAAACTATCATGATCTCGACGAAAACAGCCGGATTACGGCCCTATTGCGAGAATTAGCCAATCCACGCCTACTGCGTTCGCCATTTCAACCCTACAGCGAAGAAACCGCCAAAGAGCTGGCGATTGCCAGTATGGCCGCCCGTATTCATCAAGACTATGGTGCCGCAGCCATCCCCAATTATATTATCTCAAACTGCAGTGATGTCAGCGATATGCTCGAAGTGGCGTTGCTGTTGAAAGAGGTTGGCCTACTAGGCCATAACGACAAACTCGCCGTCAATATCATCCCGTTATTTGAAACCATTGGAGACCTACGTGCTTGTGGTAACGTCATGCAGCGCCTGTTTGCCATTCCGCAATGGAAGCAGTGGTTGGCATCGCGGCAAAATATTCAAGAAGTTATGTTGGGCTATTCAGACAGCAATAAGGATGGCGGCTATCTGACCTCCAACTGGGAACTGTATAAAGCTGAAATCACGCTCGTCGAACTGTTCAAAAAGGCAAATGTTCGTTTGCGCCTGTTTCACGGCCGCGGCGGATCAGTTGGCCGAGGTGGCGGCCCGAGCTACGAGGCCATCATTGCTCAGCCATTCGGCTCTGTCGCCGGTCAAATCCGTATTACTGAACAAGGTGAGGTCATCGCCTCCAAGTACACCAATCCGGAAATTGGTCGCCGCAATTTGGAAACGCTGGCAGCTGCCATGCTGGAAGCCAGCTTTGTTGATCACAACGATATCGGCAACGAAGCAGCCGCTTACTATCAGTTGATGGAACAGCTCTCACAATCCGCGTTCGAGACCTATCGCAGGCTGGTATATGGCAACCCGGAATTCATTACTTACTTTCAGGAGGCCACGGTCATCAATGAAATTGCCAAACTCAATATCGGCAGCCGCCCCGCCAAGCGGAAGGCTGGTGGCTCCATTGCCGATCTGCGAGCAATCCCCTGGGTATTCTCGTGGTCACAATGTCGCGTCATGCTGCCGGGCTGGTATGGCTTTGGCAGCGCAGTCAAAGCCTACCTTGATCAAGCCGGGGAGACCGGTTTAATCAAACTGCAGGCTATGCACAGCAATTGGCCCTTCCTGCAGACGGTACTTTCAAACATGGAAATGGTCCTAGCAAAAACCGATCTTGGTATTGCCTCCCGTTATGCTGAGCTTGTGGATGATCCGGCACTGGCCCAACGTATTTTTGGGCAAATCCGGGATGAATGGCAGCGATCGGTAGATATGGTGCTGGCAATCACCGGTAGTGGCGTATTGCTTGGTAACAACCATGTATTGGCTCGTAGTCTGAAAAATCGCCTTCCATACCTGGATCCACTCAATCATTTGCAGGTTGAACTATTGCGTCGTTTCCGGGCAGGTGAAGGCGGTGAAGACGTACAACATGGCATCCACCTTACCATTAATGGTATTGCGGCCGGCTTGCGAAACAGTGGCTGACAATCCGCTTGGATTCACTCATACCTTATACCGGTATGGGTCATATAATTACCCTGATTAGGCCCGCTTCATGCGGGCTTTTTTGCAGGACTACAAATACAGGGCTTCATGCAAAGGCTTGGTATGTCAGCTATGCTGAAACTCGATACCCTTTCAGCCACGAGGAATACATGGCGGTGCCCTCGCAAGCGCAGCCTGATGGCGCAACTGTCCATGCCCGTCCAGAGTCGGAAAAGGACAGCTCAGTCCCGCTACTTACCCTGGATGCCAGTGGCTTGGCATTGCTTGCGCTTATGGCAGAGCACCTGCCTTGTGGTTTGACCATTATCGATGCCAACATGCAAGTAGCAATTTGTAATCAGCGATGCAGACAGTTACTTGGCCTACCCAATTATCTATTTGACGGTGATATCCCTCCACATTTTGAGCAACTGATCCGTTTCAACGCTGAACGCGGTGAGTATGGCGACGGAGACCCAAACAAAATCGTTTCCGACTGGTTAACACTTGCCAATGAACAACGTGCTCATATTTTTGAGCGAAGTCGTCCCAATGGCATAAGACTTGAAATACGTGGTCTACCCTTGGCTGGAGGTGGATTTGTTTCAATCTACAATGATGTGACCCAGCACAATCTGGCCATTGAAGAATCCAAACGTTACGCTGCCTATTTACGCTCCGTGATTGAATCACTGCCTCAAGGAATCAGCGTCATTGATGAGCATCTCAATATGGTTCTGTGGAACAAAGCTTTTTTTGATGTATTGGCACTACCAGAAAGCTTGTCACACCCGGGTGTTACCTTTGAAGAGTTGCTCTGGATCAATGCCCAGCGTGGTGAATATGGCCCAGGAGACCCCGCTGTGCAGGTAGCGCAACGCATTAACTTGGCAATGCAGTTTCAACCCCACAAATTCAACCGAACTCGGCCAGATGGCACTGAGCTTGAAATTGTCGGCAAACCTATGGATGTCGATGGCCAAGTCGTAGGATTCATCAGTACTTACACAGATATCACCCCTTATAAACGCGCCGAAGCCGCTGTCAGACATGCCAATGCCTTGATGGAGGATGCCATTAGTTATTCCCCGACCTATATCTGGGAAATTGATGCAGACGGCTGCTTTGTGTTTATAAAGGGGGCAGAGAAGATACTGGGTTACCACGCCGAGGAAATGATTGGCAACAGGCTGGTTGATTTTCTAGCACCGGAACAGGGCGTGGAAAGTAATGCAGTACTGTCTGACATGAAGCGCAAAAAGGCTTACAAAAATGGCGAGTTACGCTACTTTCGTAAAGATGGCGGAACCGTCTGGGTCTCATCCAGTGCTCACCCTCTTTATGATGATATTGATCGATTCATCGGCTTTCGGGGAGTCGATGTTGATATTACAGAATTAACCCAAGCTCGATCAGAACTAGAACGCATGGCTTGGGAAGACCCTTTAACTCGGCTGGCAAATCGCTACCGTCTGCTGGATCGGTTTGAACTGGAAGTTGATCGTGCACATCGCCATCGCTCCAGTCTGAGTCTTCTGGTGGCAGACATAGATCATTTCAAATCCATCAACGATCAATTTGGTCATCTATTTGGCGATTATTGCCTGCGATTAGTTGCTGAGCGACTACAGCATAGCGTTCGTTCCGTTGATCTGGTTTCACGTTTTGGTGGCGAAGAATTTGTAATCTTACTGCCAGACACCGACCTGGCAGGCGCCACCAAACTGGCCGAACACCTTCGTCAAGTTGTCGAATTAACCCCTATAAAGCACGCCCAACTATCCCAAAGCACCGAAAACCTACGTATCACGATCAGCGTTGGCGTTGCCACAGCCTCATCTGATCAGGCAATTGAATTTGATGACCTGATGGGAGAGGCTGACGAAGGACTCTATCTGGCCAAGCGCCAGGGCCGCAATCGAGTCGAAAGTCGTGTGACTGGATCCCACTCCAATTCGAATCAAACCCCCACAATATAGTTAAATCCGTATATATAATAATAAAACCACGAGAAGATTACCGCTTTTTAGGGTATGATTCTTTGCTTCATTCTCCAAAATGTAGGCTTCGCCCGGTGCCATGCACTCAAGCGGAAAGTGTGTTGTGAATGCGCAAGACTGATAGAATCAATCGTTTTTTACCTTTGCCACTAGGCAAAGGTGATCGAGTATCCAAATTCTCGAAAAAATGCATGCATTGTGGCCACCTTGTAACAGCAGAGCACATGCATGGCATTGCCACTTCCGTCAAAACGCAAATTGCTTTGGCGGCTCAGGCAGAATGTCCGGCATGTCGTCGTCAATTCCAAGTTACATGCATCATTACTGAAGACAAACGCGTATTGCGGGTGATGCTGCCATTGTGGTTGTTCCGCGCATACTTACAATTGATTGCAAAGCCAGGTCAAACACTCCCCCCAATTCCGGATGAACCGGAAAGACCTAGCAGCTTGTCACTGGATACCATCGAAGATAAAGCCGTCGATACGCTACTAGGAACTTATCAAGGAAAACCGATCTATGCCTGGATAAAAAATGGTAACGACTACTATGACTTTGAACGGGTCTTTGCTGGTATTGGTCAGGAAAAAATCGATGGTAATGAACTATTAGTGGAAACCTGCCTGATCTATCGTCGCCGATTGAACATGCCCACCCAGTAACTCGCCTACGCACCAAAAAGTGAACCATACGGTCCGCATTTTGGTGTAGTTCGTTACCTACTCACAGGTAAAATCGTGATCGAACTACCACGTAGATCGATCCCCTTAATTTCAATGCTCCCCATACTTGGCCCGGTCGAACCAGCAACCCGGATATGGTTAAAGCTTAACTCGCCAATCGTACTGGGTAGTTTTAGCGTTAGCGACCCATCTTTATTCAAGGTTGCTCTAGCACCATCCACATCATAGACCACATCTTTCAATCGTGTTTCCACATCAAGATATTGGAGTGCTGGATTCATGAGTTTTGCTAATTCTTTAGCAACTTCTAGACCATCTCCACTCTCAACTTTCAATGCCAATTGCCTCAAGCGGTCGTCAGCAAAACCCTGACCAATGACTTCACGTAGTGCTTGTTCATCAAGCGGTTTCATTCCTGACTGTTGGCGTGATGATGTAGCACTAACAGGACCTTGTATCGGTGAATACGACACCGCCATTGCTTGTAATGGGCCGAGGAGAGTGGTTGCCACAGCTACGGCTAGTCGCAAATTGCGTTGTCGACGTAGCGCCCCCTGAAGTTGCCGCTGACTGACCAAATTCCATTCTTGCAGAATCTCGCCCAGCTTTTTACCCGTTGACCGTTGATGATCTATTGCAAGTGATAACTGAGTTTCGGAAACCAAACCCTTGTTGATCAGTACCTGGCCCAACATCGACCGTTGATGACTTCGAGAATGGGGATTCATATGATGGATTATTGATCTTTAATATTCTCTGAATATAGCGAAGGACTTACCAGCGACAAGATAAAAATTATTTATTAAACAATATGTTATGATAGAAATTCATTTTCCATGTTGGAAGTAGTCCCATTATTTTATGGGAAATATAAGAAATCTATTGACGTACCATTTCCCATACTATAATATGCACTTCTTCAGACGCGGGATGGAGCAGTCTGGCAGCTCGTCGGGCTCATAACCCGAAGGTCGCAGGTTCAAATCCTGCTCCCGCAACCAAGTTTCAACACAAAGGCCGACAAGTTCGGCCTTTGTCGTTTTCAGCTCATAATCCAATACGAAAACTTCGTTCTCGTTCAGCTTATGTTATGTTTTGCTCGTGTATTGTCTTCCATTTCGGACAATGACATTATCCTCAATGTCATTGAAATCACACCTCTATGCTGTTTCTAGGTTCAAACTATACCTTGTAAATAACAGCACGGCATTACACAACAATAATGGAACGCCTTCGGAGTTATCATGACCAAACCCCTAGCCATTACAATCACCTCACTTGCTTGTGCCTTGGTATTTGCTATTTCGTTTAATCCATCTGCCGAACGTCATCGCTTCCGTATCAAAGAATCCGTGGCTGACCGGAATCAGCTGGCAGGTCTATTGGGCTTGGGGGCATTGACTGCTGCAGTATCCACGTACCATTCACTAGGAGTAGGGTCATATATGGTAATTCAAGACAAAACCGTATCAGTCGGAGCCTTCGGACTGGTCTATGTCATACAATAAAAAACAGGGGTATGACATTTACCCCTGTTTGTAGACGAAGCTGCGGGTTACCTACAGCTCAAGAGCCAGTCTCTCCTGACAATAAATAAGGCTTCATAGTTGCCAGCAACTCGCCTTCAATGGCAATGGCTTTGTCTTGCTTGCCATCATAAAGCACAAACGTTACTTCTGCATCAGACACCACAGTTGCGTCATCTTTCAAACGGATGACTTGCGAGACAACACCATTGCGACGATTCAAGGCTTTGATACCCGTTTCAATCTCAAGCGTCTCATTCAATAAAGCAGAACGGCGATAGTTGATATTGATGTTGACGATAACAAATGCCAAATCATGTTCCATCAACTTGGCTAGTGCGCCATTCTCTTCAAAATAGCCCCAACGGGCTTCTTCCAAAAATTCCAGGTAACGGGCATTGTTAACATGGCCATATACATCGAGATGGTAGCCTCGTACTCGAATGTGAGTGAAATGTGGATTAGTCATAACAACGAAAAGTTAAACTTTAATTGAAATAGTCTCAGCGTAGTCGCTGCGGCGGCGTCCACCTTTGCGACGCTCCAAGTTAGATCGTGTACTGAACAATCCCCCTTCTTGTGAATTTCGTCGATCCCTGCCTTGACGACGATCCACATTGGCACGACGTTCATTCAGTGGCCACGTTGTATCCTTGGGTTTGGCAGGGACCGGGCCAAAATTGTAGTGAGACGTTGCCTGTGGCAGTTGTTCATCCAGGCTCCCAACACTATTGACAGATTGGGGCTTGC
Organism: Chitinivorax sp. B; assembly: GCF_005503445.1. Lineage (NCBI taxonomy): Bacteria > Pseudomonadati > Pseudomonadota > Betaproteobacteria > Chitinivorax > Chitinivorax sp. B. The sequence continues at coordinate 63,007 of NZ_SCOH01000022.1, forward strand.
CTGGAGAAGTGAGCAATCTATTGAATAGAACTCTTTCCGTACGCATGTTGCAGTGTCATAAAATCACATAAGTCATTGCAATAATTATCGGAAAATCGATCAAAAACTTTAATAAATACGGAGAAAGGCATAGATTTGGCTGTATAGCAACAGCCATGACCATGCCAAAGCCATATCAAATTACCATTTGCTGAAAACAGTTTTCGCAGCAAGGATGGTTTGTTTGATGTCCTGTTCGGTATGTGCAGCAGAAACAAAACCAGCTTCAAATGCAGAAGGGGCAAAATAGATGCCCTGATCAAGCATGGCGTGGAAGAAACGGTTGAAAGCAGATTTATCGCACTGCATGATTTCTGCATAGCTGCTCGGACAACGTGTTGAGAAATACACGCCAAACATCCCACCAACTGCTTGGGCAGACAATGTAATACCGGCAGTATTTGCTTCTGCAAGTAAACCATTCACCAATATCTGCGTTGATTTGTTCAACTGTTCAAAAAATCCTGGCGCTGTCACTTTCTTGAGTGTGGTAAGACCTGCTGCAACCGCAATTGGATTACCAGATAATGTACCTGCTTGATAAACCGGCCCTAATGGTGCAATTTTACTCATGATGTCAGCCCGACCACCAAACGCAGCCAACGGCATACCACCACCAACAACCTTACCCAAGGTTGTCAGATCCGGCTGAATACCGAACAAACCCTGTGCACATTGCGGGCCCACTCGAAAGCCTGTCATGACCTCATCGAAGATCAACACACTTCCATAATCGCTACAAAGACGCCGTAAAGTACTCAGAAACGCTTCGCTAGGCTTGATGAGGTTCATGTTACCAGCCACAGGCTCCAGAATCACCGCGGCGATTTCTGAGCCAATTTCAGCGAACATGCATTCCAGTTGCTCAACATCGTTGTAGCCTAGTACCAGTGTGTCTGCAGCCACGGCTGCGGGTACACCGGCGGAACTTGGATTACCAAATGTCAACAGCCCAGATCCTGCCTTGACCAAAAGGGAATCTGCGTGGCCATGATAACAACCTTCAAATTTGATAAATTTGTCACGCCCTGTAAACCCACGTGCCAAACGAATAGCACTCATCGTGGCCTCAGTACCAGAACTTACTAGGCGTACCTGTTCCATACTGGGTAATAGTTTACATAGAAGGTCAGCCATCTCAACTTCGGCTTCGGTGGGTGCTCCGAATGAAAGGCCATGGTCTGCAGCTTGTTTAACCGCGGCAATCACATCAGAATCAGCATGGCCCAATATCGCAGGTCCCCAAGACCCTACATAATCGATATATCGTTTTCCATCTGCATCCCATAGATACGCACCTTTGCCTTCCCGGAAAAACCGTGGTGTTCCGCCAACAGAACCAAAAGCACGGACGGGTGAATTCACCCCACCCGGAATATGTGCTTGTGCACGTTGAAACAGTACTTCGTTATTTGATGTCATGGTATTTACCTTGATGACAGCTTCACTGTCAGAACGGTTTGACGACGACTAGAAATACAACAACAAACATCGTCAACGTTGGAATTTCATTGAAAAGTCGATACCACTTGTGGCTACGTGAATTGATGCCTGTAGCAAAATCTTTGACCAGTTTGCCGCAATAGCCATGAAACACAACCAAGCCCAGCACTAGCAGCAATTTGGCATGTAACCATCCTCCAGTTACCCCATATCCCAGCCATAGCCAAATACCAAACCCTATTGCAAGTACACCAAGCAAGGTCATGAAACGGTAGAGTTTCCGTTCCATCAGACTTAATTGAGTCTGTGTAGTGGCATCAGTCACCATCGCATGGTTGACAAAGAGTCTAGGTAAATAGAACAACCCGGCAAACCAGCTTATGACGAAAATAATGTGGAGGGTTTTCAGGTAAAGGTAACCCATTACTCAAGGTTTCCTAGCTGATTCATACAATGGCATAACCAGTGGGATTTTGTCTTCAAGATCATGAATACGCGAACCATGTGATGGGTGAGTTGACATCCATTGAGGTGGTTGGCCTTCGCTGGCCGCAGTCATTTTCTTCCATACAGATATTGCTGCATTTGGATCATAACCGGCTCTGGCAGCTAGTTCCAGACCGATTCGATCTGCTTCTGTTTCATTTTCACGACTATTTGGCAATTGCCATGCCACTGTAACAGCAGAGTTAGCAAGGCGCAGGGCCTGATCGCTTACTTTGCCAGTCAACGCAACTACGCTCAAACCCAATTGTTGAGCATAAACACGAGACATGGCTTCACGGCCATGTTCACGTAATGCATGTGCCATTTCGTGACCCATGATGGCGGCAATCTCATCGTTGGTCAGTTTCAGTCGATTTATCAATCCGCTGTAGAACATGATCTTACCGCCAGGTGCACAGTAGGCATTGAGTTCATCTGAGTTTTCCAGATTAACCTCCCAATCCCACTTTATGGCATCTGGTCGAAATTCACCTGTTTGTGGAATCAACCGGTTAGCAATGGTACGTAGTCGTTCAAGCGCTTTAGGATCGACGTTGAGTTTGCCTTTTTGTCTGGCTGCATTGACTTCGGCAGCATATTGCTTAGCCGCCATCTGGTTGGCTTGGCTCTGGCTGATCGCCATGAACATACTTTGTTTACGTTCCACACCTACCACACCACCCCGTGTGGTTTGTACGGTTTCGCACCCACTGATGAACAACAGACCTGCCATCACGGCAACATTCAATAACTGTCGCATCGATCACATCCTGATTATCAATCCCGGCTGGCAATTGGAACCATTTTGGTCCATTGCAGTTCCCGTTTACAGTTGTACCATTTCGAAATCTTCTTTTCTTGCACCGCAATCCGGACAGGTCCAGTTCATTGGAACATCATTCCAACATGTTCCGGGAGCAATTCCGTCCTCTGGGCGGCCTTCAGTTTCGTCATAAATAAATCCACAAATCAGACACATATAGCGTTTCATGCGAGTTTCCATGATTCGGTTACAATGAAATCATGTGCTGCCGCCACTTTCCGGCGCACGTTCGAAAAAATCCTATTCTAACGCAATTCAGAAAGCCTCTCTTTTCATGCATGCAAATCCGCTTCCCATCGTCTTGACCTTTGCAGCTACAGATCCTTCCAGTGGCGCAGGTTTACAAGCTGACATACTGACGTTGGCCAGCCTGGGCTGCCATCCCCTGTCTGTCGTAACAGGTATTACGGTGCAAGACAGTGCTGGTGTTGATGACCTTCAGGCAATGGATCCCGAATTGGTTGTTGATCAAGCTCGGTTTATTCTTGAAGACATGCAAGTCGCCGCTTTTAAGGTAGGTGTGATCGGTAGTACTGAGAACGTTGCAGCTATTGCAGAAATTGCTGCCGACTATCCTGATATTCCGTTAATTCTGGACCCAGTCTTGGCTTCAGGAGCAGGAGATGAGTTTGCTACCGACGATCTGATTGCGGCAATGCGTGAGTTGTTGATTCCACATACGATGTTGATTACGCCAAATAGTATTGAAGCCCGTCGTTTGGCTGAAGATGAAGCCGATGAGGAATTATTGCTTGAGGAATGTGCCAAGCGTATTCGCAGTATGGGGTGTGAGTATGTATTGATTACAGGTACTCATGAAAATCTACCTAACGTTATCAACACCTTATATAACCGTGGTGGTAAGGTTCGTGCTGATAGCTGGGCTCGTTTACCAGGTAGTTATCACGGTTCTGGTTGTACTTTAGCATCAGCAATTGCGGGATTGATCGCAACAGGATTGGATGTGCCTGAGGCAGTGAAAGAAGCGCAGGAATATACTTGGCAAACGTTAAAGAATGCCATTCGACCTGGTATGGGTCAGTACATTCCTGATCGTTTGTTTTGGGCACGAGCAGGTGAGCGTAGTGATGAAAGCTAGTATTAATGGGCTTTATGCCATTACACCGGATACATCTGATACAGAAATGTTGTTGATGAAGTGTCGTCAAGCTTTATCCGGTGGTACTTCTGTTCTTCAATATCGTAACAAGCTTGTTGATGTTGACTTGCGCCTGATCCAGGCAAGAGCTTTGCAAACGATGTGCCAAGATTACAATATCCCTTTGATTATTAATGATGATATTGAACTTGCGTATGAAGTAGGTGCGGCCGGGGTACATCTTGGTAAAGATGATGCCACGATTGTCGTAGCAAGAGTGAAGTTGGGTACAGCCGCAATTATTGGTGTGTCTTGCTATGATCAATTGAAACTTGCTGAATCTGCCGTCAAGCAGGGAGCGGACTATGTAGCGTTTGGTTCGCTTTTTCCATCAAGTACCAAACCCAATACCGTTTGTGCATCATTAGCGTTGTTTGAGGCGACTGCCAAGTTAGGCATACCTAGGGTTGCCATAGGCGGAATTGATTTGAACAATGGTCGGCAAGTTGTTACAGCGGGTACAGATGCAATTGCCGTCATTTCTGCTTTGTTTGACGCAGCTGATATCAGATCAGCTGCGATGTCTTTTTCTGCTTTATTTTCTAAATCTTAGGATTTAATCAAGGATGCTGATGGTATTCACGATACCATTTGACAAACCTTTCCAACCCTACCTTTAACTCGGTGTTTGGTGAAAAACCGACTGCTTGTTGCAAGCGGTCGGTATTTGCATAAGTTGCATATACATCTCCGTCTTGCATTGGTAGTAGGTTTCGAATTGCTTTTTTCCCTAGTGCTTGTTCTAAAGTGGCTATAAATACTTCCAGTGCTACTGGTTGATGATTACCGATGTTGAAAAGTCGATAAGGCGCAAAACTGCTTGCAGGGTCAGGCTGCTGTTTGTCAAAAACGGGATTTGCTTTAGGTACATGATCCAATACACGGACAACCCCTTCTACGATGTCGTCAATGTAAGTGAAATCTCGTTTCAAATCCCCATTGTTGAATACGTTTATCGGTTTTCCTTTAAGTATTGCTTCCGTGAACAACCAAGTCGCCATATCAGGGCGCCCCCATGGGCCATACACAGTAAAGAAACGTAGGCCGGTGCAAGGAATCCCAAACAGATGAGCATAGCTGTGTGCCATTACTTCATTGGCTTTTTTGGTGGCAGCATACAAGCTGATTGGGTGATCAACATTGTCACTTTCTTCAAATGGAATTTTGACATTTGATCCGTAAACACTTGAGCTACTTGCAAAAACCAAGTGTTCAATCTGATATTGTCTGCTGGTTTCCAGAATGTTAGTAAAACCAATCAGATTGCTGTTGCCGTAAGCATGTGGATTTTTTAGTGAGTATCTTACACCTGCTTGAGCAGCAAGGTGTACAACCTGTTTAATGGCATGTTTTTTAAAAACAGTGTTTAGTAATTCGTAATCTGCGATATCAACCGTGTCAAATGCGAATGATGGGTGATTGACCAACGTACTGACGCGGTCTTGTTTCAACTTTGGTGAATAGTAATCATTGAAGTTATCGATACCGATAACTTTCAATCCCTTATTGAGCAAGGCATGGCAAACATGCATGCCGATGAAGCCGGCAGCACCGGTTACAAGAATAGTCATGGTCGTTTATGCAATCGATGGAGTTCTATCAGTTTGGCATATTTGCTGAAACTATTGAAACAGCCGATCAGGATGTGTACTAAACCTGGTACACCATCGAGAAATCCACGTTTGAACAGATAGAAACGGACAAAACGGAAAATCGGGCTTAGGAGTAGTTGAGTAACACCGCTTTTCTTACCATGTTCAAAAAGTGTTTGAGCTTGGAGCGTAGTGTAACGGTTTTGTTTGTCAAAGTAATGCGTAATGTCTTCACTGGACTCGTGTAGCAGATCTCCAGCTAGGGTTCCAACGCGACCTGTATGCATGACTCGTTCATGTACAACATCGTCAGACCATTGGGCAAACTGGCGATTGAATAATCGTATATTCCAATCAGGATAACCTTCTCCGTGTTTGAGAAAGCGTCCCATAAAGCAGTTGCTGCGTGGCATTCGATAAGCCATGTGCAATGGTGATCTCAGTATTGCTTGAATACTGTCTCGTAGGGTAGGAGTAATCCGTTCATCACTGTCGATGCAAAGTACCCAATCATGTGATGAGTGGTTAACTGCAAGTTGTTTTTGTTTTCCAAATCCTAGCCATGTCTGATGAATGACTTTCGCACCGTGCTGAATCGCAATTTCGACAGTGTTGTCGGTACTACCACTGTCAACCACGATGATTTCGTCAGTGAATTGAAGAGATGACAAGCAAGCAGGTAGCTGATGCGCTGCGTTTTTCGTAATGAGAATCGCAGAGAGTTTGTTGGGCATGTGACATTGGTGTTCATTTGTATCCTGTATAGGATAACAGAGCCTCTGGTGTGTTTCTGATGTTCTGTTCTCTATAGATTATGTGAATAAGATAAAGAAGATAGATAAGAAAATAATAGAGTAAGAGTGTTTTTGTGGATAAGTCTTATTCTTTATTTTTAATCATATAGTTGCTGAGTTTTTTTGTATAGGGGTAACTTCCTTGGCAGTTGTGTGACGAATGTGTGACGAAATTGGGGTTTTCGGAAAATGGGTTGAAATGCACATTTTGTCCCCTCGATTTCATGTCACAAAAATTGGCTGGCTGAGCGTTGTGTGACGGGCCATGCAGTGGATTTGGTCACGATTTGTCTGATTTTTATCCACACTTTGTATGATATGTGTTGGAGTGATTGGTGTTTCGGTTACTTTGCCACTAGCTGTGTACAACTATAGATTTATTTTGTATATCAGTTACTTGAGTAATTTTCGTGCTTGTTCAAACTTTGGATTTAACCTGTGAGTGGTTGCCTTGTACGGTTTTGGTCGAAGGTCACTGATACAATTTCGTTATGCCAAAATTGTTGATCGTCAAAACGTCTTCTATGGGGGACGTTATTCATGCATTGCCTGTATTACAGGATTTGAAGCGTCATGATCCGTCGTGGTCAGTTGATTGGATGGTAGAGGCCCCGTTTTCGGGGGTGCTGTCTATGCATTCGGTTGTTGATGAGGTATGGAATGTTGCTGTTCGTCGTTGGCGTAAGCGTTGGTGGACTACTCAAGTTCAGACTGAGTGGAGAACATTCCGTGATGGTTTGCAGAAACGGCATTACGACTTAGTGCTGGATCTGCAGGGGCTATTAAAAAGTGCTTGGTTGGCAAGTAAGGCCCAGGGTCTGTTGGTGGGGTATGACCGTCATAGTATTCGTGAACCTTTAGCTAGCTGTTTTTATGAACGTTGTTATTCAGTACCAAAGCAGTTGCATGCAGTAGAGCGTAATCGTCGTTTGGCTGCTGCAGCATTAGGTTATGTATTGAATGAGCCTATAGATTATGGGTTGGCGATTGAACCATTGATTGATGCATGGTTACCGGAACGTCCTTATGTTGTCATGTTGCATGCCACCAGCCGGGAAGATAAGCAATGGCAGTTTGATGCATGGCTTGCTTTGGCAAAACGTTTGGATGGGGTTGGTATGGACTGTGTTTTGCCGTGGGGAAGTGAGGCTGAACAAAAGATGGCACAACAACTGGCACAAGCAATGCCAAATGCGATAGTGGCGCCGCGTTTGAGTTTAGCTGTTGCTGCCGCATTACTACGTGGTGCGCGGTTAACTGTAGGTGTAGATACCGGTTTGAGTCATCTGGCAGCAGCTGTTGGTTGTCCAACTATTGCATTGTTCTGTGCATCTGAACCAAGGCTAACAGGTGTGATGGCTGATACACCTTGCTGGAATTTGGGAGGAAATGGTAAGCCACCATCTGTGGGTGAGGTTTGGATGCAGGCGCAGCAGGTATTACTGTGATGAGAAAGCTGTACACACTGGTTTTCTATTTGTTGTTGCCAGTAGTGCTGTTTCGTTTATGGTGGCGTGGGCGTCGCCAGCCAGGCTATCGCCATCATTGGCGAGAGCGGTTAGGTTATTACACTAGTAAGCCTGGGCATCGGATCATATGGTTGCATGCGGTATCAGTTGGCGAAACAAGGGCAGCTCAGCCTTTAGTGGCGGCATTGAGTGCGCGTTATCCGGGATATCAGATTGTATTGACGCAGATGACGCCGACTGGTCGAGAAACCGCTTTGGCCGTGTATGGAGATCAGATTGAAGCTGTGTACTTGGCATATGATTTGCCAGGCGCCGTATCTCGTTTCCTGTCCCACTTTCGACCAGCATTCGGTTTACTGATGGAAACAGAGTTGTGGCCAAATCTGATTCATGCTGCACACCAATCGAATGTACCGTTGTTTTTGGTGAATGCCAGACTGTCGGAACGATCTGCACTAGGTTATGCAAAAATCAGGCGGTTGATTCAGCCCGCGTTAAGACAATTGACTCACATTGCAGCTCAAAGCATTGAGGATGCTAATCGTTTCAGGCACTTAGGGGCTGAGCGAATTACAGTATGTGGCAATATCAAGTTTGATGTGGCTTTACCACCTGAGCAAATAATGCTTGGCCAACGGTGGCGGCAATTGTTGAATGGCCGACCAGTTATCGTCGTCGGTAGTAGCCGTGATGGTGAAGAGGCCATGTTGGTGCGGGCATGGGCTGAAATGGCGCCCGTTCAGGCCTTGTTGGTGATTGTGCCTCGCCATCCACAGCGCTTCGATGAGGTCGCTGCGGAGGTTGCTCGTTCCGGCATGAGTTGGGCTCGTCGTAGCCAAACAACGGAAATCGGTCACTCTTGCCAAGTCTGGCTGGGGGATAGTATGGGTGAACTTTATGCGTACTATGCAATGGCTGATCTTGCGATCATCGGTGGAGGGTTCGCCGAATTAGGTGGACAGAATCTGATCGAGCCTTGTGCAACTGGCTGCCCGGTCATTGTTGGGCCACATATGTACAATTTTGCCGAAACAACCAGATTGGCATTGGCTGCAGGTGCTGCAAAACAAGTTGAAACAGCGGAAGATGCTATCATGGCTTGCAAAAACCTGTTTACTGATCCTGCTTCGTTACAAGACTTTCAGACCCGCGCTCGGCAATTTGCAGCAGCTCACACTGGGGCAACATGGCGGACGCTCGCCCTGTTGCCTGATCCAGTTGCATGATTGCCATTGGCATTTTATTGCTATGTCATGAATCGATGCTGTTCTATAATGATATGGTTTAAGCGATATAGAACAGAATTTCTCCAGTGCTTGGCCAATACACTATATTGACAAAGTCAAATGTTGATGTTGTCTTGCCCAGTATGCGGCCCGTTTCTTCTGGTCATTTCGATGTTGCGGGCCATGTGCTGACTTACGTGGTCGGACTGCTGTATGTCTTTATGATTTTGTTGGCTAGTCCGGCAGCAGCAGATATCGTTTTGCGAAACCCAGTGCAGTCTTATCCGCTGAGTCGGCACCTTGGACAGCTTCCTGAAACTGGCTCTCCGTTATCCATCGAACAGATTATATCGACTGACATGTCAAAGCGTTTTACTCCAGTCAGAGGAGAAAACGTATTGGCCAGTCGAGTGGTCTGGTACCGTTTTGTGATCAATAATCAGTCTGATACATCGCGTTGGTTGCTGAATCTTCCATTGACAGGCATGGTTGAAGGCTACATACAACGTAATGGCCAAGCGATTGAACGTTGGGTGAATGTATCACCGCATTGGTTGTCTGCAGCGAATCTGTTCCGTGTTGAACGTAACATGGCGTTGACGATTCCGGCTAATCATCGAACCACATTCTATTTGCGGGCTGTGGATACCTATCAGGATGTATCAACCCTGCGTTTGCGTACCTATCAGGCGGGCTTGGATCAAGTTCGATACCATTATTTGTTGATGGGTTTGTTTTTTGGTGGTCTGCTGGCGATAGCCCTTTATAACTTGTTGATTTATGTTTCGATCCGAGATACCAGCTATTTGCATTTCACATCATATTTGGCTGGATTGGGAGTCAGTCAGTTGGCGGCCAGTGGAGCGGCAGCTACACTGACTGGTGTCGAGAGCGACCAGTGGGAGCGGGTTGTCGTGCCTGCTTTACTAGGGTTGGCGATGACCGGCGGAGTGAATTTCATTCGACGTTTTTTGCTTTTGGATGAACGTCAACCATTGCTGGATCAATGGGCAAGAGTTGTATGGTGGGGCGCTGCGGCACTGGCATTCATTGCAATGACCGGTGAGCATGCCATAACGCTACCAATAAGCCTGGTACTTGGTTTGGCTACAGCTGCCTTGGCGGTGGTTGCTGCTGTGCATGCTCGATTTCAGATTCCCTATCCTGCACGTTTTTTCCTGATTGCCTGGCTAACGTTGTTGGTTGCCATTGTACTGCATGGGGTACAGCAAACTGGTTGGTTACCGCGTTCTGTGGCTGTATTGCCAGTGCTGCAGATTGGGTTGGCACTGCAGGGCATCTTACTGTCGTTCGCGTTGGCGCATCGTTACAAGTGGTTGAGTGAGGATTACAGGCGCAGTAGCCTAGAACAGAATACCTTGTTGGAGATGCGAGTTCAGGAGCGTACTAAAGCACTAGACGACGCTATGCGTAAGTTATCCGAGGCCAATCACCAGTTGAAAGCACTGAACTTTACCGATGGCTTGACAGGAGTACGCAATCGAAAATTTTTCGATACACGGGTTCTGAAGGAATGGTCACGTGCTCGGCGAGGTGCATATAACCTGACCTTGGCAATTCTGGATATTGACCATTTCAAGCGTATCAACGATACCTTGGGTCATCAGGCAGGGGATCAGGTGTTGAAGGAGGTGGCAGCGATCATCCAGTCCTGTCTGAAACGGCCTTGTGATTTTCTGGCACGCTATGGTGGCGAAGAGTTTGTGATGATTCTGCCGTTGACTGAAGCGCATGGTGCTCAGCAATTATGCGAAGTAATTCGGAAGCGGATTGCTGATAAGCAGATTCGTTATCAGCAGCAAGTAATTTCCGTCACTATCAGCATTGGCCTGTGTACAGCGGTACCGATGGAGACGCAACGTTACGAGAGCATGTTGCATGCAGCAGATGAGGCACTTTACCGCGCAAAACGGGCAGGAAGAAATCGAGTAGAAGTTGGTCAGATGGCTGCCACTACAAAAGGTGGGCCAACTACGACAACACGTCGTTGAGCGCGTGTGAATAGTAAAAAACGCTTGCCTGATGCAAGCGTTTTTTATCGGTTACGATTGGGCTTAGTAGGTTGCCATGGTTGGGTCAACCTCACGTGCCCAAGCATCGACCCCCCCTTGAAGATTGATGACCTGATTGAATCCAGAACGTTGCAGGTAGAGGCTGACCTGCATTGAACGCATACCGTGATGACAAATCACTACGGTTTGCACGTCGTCCTCAATTTCGTTCAAGCGGGTTGGAATCTCATGCATCGGAATGTGAACAGCCCCAGGAATGTGGCAGAGCTTGAATTCCCAGCCTTCGCGTACATCCAGCAGCACTGGTGCTGGCCGGGTGGAATCAGCCAGCCATTCGGCCAAGGCTTGTGCGGTAATCTGTTGCATGATCAGAAAGTGAAGCGCTCAGGTTGTAATGCATTGTTCAACGGGGCAACGACTGTTTCGAACAGCTTGGTAGTATTGTATGCGGCACTGCTTGTCCGAGTGACCAAAGTGCCAGACATGACTGGTGCATCGCCTAGAATGGCAAACATACGGCCGCCAACCGCCAATTGCTGTTTGAATTCGTCCGGGAGGACAGGCATCGATCCTGTGATCACGATCACATCGTAGGGAGCATGTTTCGTCCAGCCGCGTGATCCATCACCGGTTTCGATGGTGACGTTGCCCAAGCCGGCTTTCAATAGATTGGATTTGGCTGTGGTTGTTTGCTCAGCATCCATTTCCACGCTGTATACATGTTGCGCGCGCTTGGCCAGCAATGCGGTCAAGTAGCCGCTACCACTGCCGATTTCCAAGACCTTGTCGGTGGGCTTAATAGCCAGATCCTGTACTACACGTGCTTCCAGCTTGGGTTGCCACATTTTACAGCCGTTGGGCAGTGGCAGCTCCATGTCAACAAAGGCCAAGTTGTGCATGGATACCGGCACGAACTCTTCGCGTTTCACTTCGAACAGCAGGCTCAAGATTTCCTGATCCAACACATCCCATGGGCGGATCTGCTGCTCGACCATATTGAAACGCGCTTCTTCCCAATTCATTGCTCTTGCTCCAGAAAATGATTGAGCCCTCGGTGGGCACCGGATTTTGTCTAACTTGCAATTATCCCATAATTACTTTAGCTTCACACAATTAGTCCCGATACCCGGTTGGTTATCGGGCCGCTAGGGGTCTGTTGCCACATCCTGTTTACATAGGGTTGCCAGCTGCAACGTTAGCTGGTTCAGTGGTATCAGTGAGACATACCCTTCGAACCTGTACGGATCATGCCGGCGTAGGGAAGCGGACTGCCATTCCAGCGTTCTTCTTTCTCCTACCCGCTTTTATTGCACTGGAGAACTCCCTGATGAACGCTCCCCAATTCCTGCGCGAAACGGCCCATGTGGACGAGGCCGCGATTCAACCTTTCCCTGCCTCGCGCAAGGTGTATGTCGAGGGTAGCCGGCCTGACATTCAGGTGCCGATGCGTGAAATCAGCCAGACTGATACGCCAACGGCGTTTGGTGGCGAAAACAACCCGCCGATCTATGTTTATGACACATCCGGCATCTATAGCGACCCGAATGTGCGTATCGATATCCGTTCTGGTCTGCCGGTCATTCGTGCCAAGTGGATTGAAGAACGTAACGATACTGAATTGTTGAGCGAGTTGAGCTCGGAGTACGGCCGTGGTCGTGAAGCAGATGCCAAGTTGGATCATCTGCGTTTCAATCTGAAACGTAAGCCGCGTCGCGCCGCTGTGGGCAAGAATGTGTCGCAGATGCATTATGCACGCCAAGGCATCATCACGCCCGAGATGGAATACATTGCCATTCGCGAAAGCCTACGTCGTCAGGAATACATTGCATCATTGCAAGCGATGGGTGACAAAGGTAAACGTATGGCAGAGCTGATGTTGCGTCAGCATCGTGGCCAATCCTTTGGTGCGGCGATTCCTGAAGAAATTACGCCAGAATTCGTGCGTCAGGAAGTTGCTCGTGGCCGTGCCATCATTCCTGCCAACATCAACCATCCCGAGCTGGAACCGATGATCATCGGCCGTAATTTCCTGGTGAAGATCAACGGCAATATTGGCAACAGCGCGGTGACATCATCCATCAGCGAAGAGGTTGACAAAATGACCTGGGGTATTCGTTGGGGTGCGGATACCATCATGGACTTGTCCACTGGTAAAAACATCCACGAAACCCGTGAATGGATCCTGCGTAATAGCCCGGTACCCATTGGTACGGTGCCTATCTACCAAGCGCTGGAAAAAGTGGATGGCAAAGCAGAAGAGCTGACTTGGGAAATCTTTAAAGACACCTTGATTGAACAAGCCGAGCAGGGTGTGGATTACTTTACCATCCATGCGGGTGTACTGCTGCGCTACGTTCCGCTGACAGCCAAGCGTATGACCGGGATTGTGTCTCGCGGTGGTTCGATCATGGCTAAGTGGTGCTTGGCACATCACAAGGAAAACTTCCTGTACACCCATTTCGACGAGATCTGCGAGATCATGAAGGCTTACGATGTGAGCTTCAGTCTGGGTGATGGTTTGCGACCTGGTTCAGTGTGGGATGCAAATGACGATGCACAGTTTGGTGAATTGCGGACGCTGGGCGAACTGACCCAGATTGCCTGGAAGCATGATGTACAGACCATGATTGAAGGTCCAGGTCATGTACCGATGCAAATGATCAAAGAGAACATGGATGAACAGCTGCATCATTGCAGCGAAGCACCGTTCTACACCTTGGGGCCGTTGACGACAGATATTGCTCCTGGCTATGACCACCTGACCAGTGCCATCGGGGCAGCGCAGATCGGTTGGTATGGCTGTGCCATGCTATGTTATGTCACACCGAAGGAACACTTGGGCTTGCCAAATAAAGATGATGTGAAAGAAGGCATCATGGCCTATAAGATTGCGGCGCATGCAGCCGATCTGGCCAAGGGGCATCCAGGCGCGCAGATTCGCGATAATGCTTTATCCAAAGCACGGTTCGAGTTCCGTTGGGAAGACCAGTTTAACCTGGGGTTGGATCCGGATCGGGCTCGTGAATACCACGACGAAACCTTGCCACAACAAGGTGCCAAGATTGCGCACTTCTGCTCGATGTGTGGTCCGCATTTCTGCTCGATGAAAATCACTCAGGACGTCCGAGATTTTGCCGAGAAACAAGGTATCAGCGAGCAAGATGCGCTGCAGAAAGGGATGGAAGTAAAATCCATCGAGTTTGTGAAGCAAGGCGCGCAGGTTTATCACAAAGTCTAAATCGGTAAACTATTACTGATGACATAAGGGCGACCAGGATTGGTCGCCCTTATCTTTATCACTTTCAGGTTGTCTATGTCCTTTTTGCTCTCCGATTCTAGTGTCCTCGGTGATGTGCTGCAGTCAGCGAATCTCCCTGTTCCCGTATTGATACTGGATTCGGTGGCTGTGTCTGCCATCTATGCGCATCGTGGTTATAAAACGGTGTTCGAGAAAGGGCGGGGGCGCGGGCTGGTCTATGACTATGCACAACTGCGTTTTGACTATGGTGGGCAATTACTGGCATTGAATGATGAGCCTTTATTTGCAGCACCAACAGCGCCAAGGGAACAGGCTTTTGAAAAAGCTGCAAAGGCCTTATTGGTGGATGTTGGCTTGAAACCGCTGCTGGGTTTTCCGGTAACACCCAAACAGGGCGCCTTGATGGGTGATGCGTTGGGTTTATCTGAAGCAGCAGCTTGGCCGGATTTCATGTCAAATGTGATACCTGGGCTGATAAAGGCTGGGTGGCAAGTTCGTCATCAACCCTCGTTTCGTCATCATGTTCCAAATGTGTCTGAATGGCATGCCCAACTAACACCATTGCAACCGGGTTGGTTTTCATTGTCGATGCAGATTGAAGTTGCAGGAATGCGTGTCGACCTGGCACCAATCTTAGCGGATCTGTTCAGGCGTAAACCGAATTGGCTGGATACCGCGGCACGAAACAAGATACAGGATGAAACGCTGGTCGACTTGAAGCTGCCTGACGGGAGTGTGGTGAATGCGGCTGCTGGGCGAATCAAACATTTGGCCAGCATGTTGTTCGACTTGTTGGATAGCCAAGGCGGTACCGGATTAGCGGTTTCCGTTTGGGATGCCCCGCGTGTTGTCGATGCCCTGAAAGGGTGGCGTGGCAATGGTGAATCTGTGGCCAAAGCAATGGCAGAGCGATTGCGGCTGATAGATGATTCAACTCAGATCACATCGCCCACAAGCCTATCTCAACCTTTGCGCGAATATCAAGTGGCTGGCCTGCGTTGGTTGCAGTGTCTGCGTGAACAAAATTTACCTGGCATTCTTGCAGATGAGATGGGGCTGGGTAAAACCATTCAAACCCTGGCTCACCTGCTGCTGGAAAAGCAAGCAGGGCGCCTGAACCAACCTGCATTGATTGTTCTGCCAACCTCACTGATCCATAACTGGTGTGCAGAAGCCCAACGTTTTGCGCCTGTGTTACGGGTACTGGTTCTTCATGGCTCGGCCCGTCAGTCGTTGTTCGAGCAGATCAGCCATTGCGATATGGTGTTAACCACCTATTCGTTGCTGTGGCGTGATATCGATACCCTGGCAAAGCAGGAATTTCACATGCTGGTGCTGGATGAAGCGCAGACGGTGAAAAATGCCGGTAGTCGAACTGCGGATGCAATCCGACGTATTCACGCACGGCATCGTCTCTGTATTACCGGCACGCCGTTGGAAAATCACATGGGTGAACTATGGGCATTGTTTGATTTCCTGATGCCACATTTTCTTGGGGACAGCAAGACATTTAACCGACTGTGGCGTACGCCGATTGAAAAGCGTGGTGACAGTGCGCGACGCAAGTTGTTAGCACAACGTATCAAACCTTTCATTCTGCGTCGTACCAAAGATCAGGTTGTCCAAGACTTGCCACCCAAAACAGTAATTGTGCGCCGGGTGGAATTACACGGTAAGCAACGCGACTTGTATGAAACGGTGCGTATTGCCATGGATGACCGGATTCGTGAACAAGTTGCCTGCAAGGGCTTAGCCCGAAGCCGTATTGTGATTCTGGATGCCATGCTCAAATTGCGACAGGTGTGTTGTGACCCGCGTTTGGTACGGCTTGATGCTGCCAGACAGGTAACTGAAAGCGTCAAGCTGACCCTGTTAATGCAAATGTTGTCAGATAGGGTCGAAGCTGGACGCCGCATATTGGTATTTTCTCAGTTCACGACCATGTTGGGTCTGATTGAGTCTGCATTGCAAGCAGCCCAGCTGAGCCATGTTGTATTGACAGGGAATACGGTTGATCGTGAAACACCTGTTCATCGCTTTCAGACTGGTGATGTGCCAATTTTTTTGATTAGCCTGAAAGCCGGGGGTGTGGGCCTGAACCTGACTGCAGCCGATACCGTGATTCACTTCGACCCATGGTGGAATCCGGCAGTGGAAAATCAGGCCACGGATCGGGCGCATCGTATCGGTCAGGACAAGCCAGTGTTTGTCTATAAGCTGATTGTTGAAGGCAGTATTGAAGACAAGATATTGACCTTGCAGGAAAAGAAGGCTGATCTGATTGCGGGAATCTTGTCGGATGCAGACACGGCAAGTGCAAAGTTCTCGGATGAGGACATTGCGGCGTTGCTGGCCCCCTTGCCTACGCGGTAACAAGATACCAACCGATAACGGGGCAAATTTCGGTAAAATACTGTTTTTTCTGTGGGTTGGCTTGGCCAACCCAATTTTGCCGAATACCGAGAGATCCGCATGAGCCTGTTGCCCCATCAGCTAGAACTATTATCCCCCGCCAAGACGGTTGAGATTGGACGGGAAGCAATTCTGCATGGGGCCGATGCGGTCTATATCGGTGGGCCTTCGTTCGGGGCGCGCCACAATGCCTGTAATGAGGTGAGCGACATTGCCGACTTGGTATCGTTTGCTCACCGTTTTCATGCCCGAATCTTTGTTGCCCTGAATACCATTCTGCACGACAACGAGTTGGAGCCTGCACGCAAGCTGATCCATCAGCTGTACGACGCGGGTGTCGATGCATTGATCGTGCAGGACATGGGCGTGTTGGAGCTGGATATCCCACCGATCCAATTGCACGCGTCGACCCAATGTGACATCCGTAGCGTCGCCAAGGCGAAGTTCATGGCTGATGCAGGGTTCTCGCAGATCGTATTGGCGCGAGAATTGACCATTCAGCAAATCCGTGCCATCCATGAAGCGGTGGAAGATAGCGCGACGATTGAGCACTTCATCCATGGTGCATTATGCGTGGCGTATTCCGGGCAGTGTTATATCAGCCATGCCCAGACCGGCCGCAGCGCCAATCGTGGTGATTGTTCCCAGGCCTGTCGGCTGCCCTATACCCTGACTGATGTGCAGGGCCGCGTGGTTGCATTTGAAAAGCATCTGTTGTCAATGAAGGACAATGATCAGAGTGCAAATATGGAGGCCCTGATCGATGCTGGTGTACGGTCGTTCAAGATTGAAGGCCGCTACAAGGAAATGGGCTATGTGAAGAACATCACAGCGCATTATCGCTTGTTGTTGGATGAAATCCTGAACCGTCGACCGGAATTGGCGACGGCCTCCAGCGGTCGTAGCGAGATCCTGTTTACACCTAATCCAGATAAAAGCTTCCACCGGGGGCATACGGATTATTTTGCCAATGGTCGGCTTGACAATATTGGCGCATTTGATTCACCCACCTTTATTGGAGTAGGGCTGGGTACGGTAACCAAGTTGGGGCCAGATTGGTTCGACCTAGAAGCAAATGAGCCAATGGCCAACGGTGATGGGTTGAACTTTATGCGCAAGCGTGAGGTGATTGGTCTGCAAGCCAATGTGGCCAAGAAAATGGGTGCAGGTGAAAACGGCGACATCTGGCGTGTATTTCCCAACGAGCCGATGAACAATCTTCAGGGCTTGAAAGTAGGGACGGAAGTTAGCCGTAACCGTGATCACGGTTGGGAACAAGCACTGCTCAAGAAATCGGCTGAGCGCAAAATTGATGTGTGGATGCAACTGGATGAAACCAAAAAAGGTTTGGCGCTGACGTTAACAGATGCTGATGGCTGTACTGCAACCGCTGCAGCAGTCTTGACTTTGGAGCCTGCACAACAAGCAGAACGTGCTGAAGCCGCTTTGAAGGAAGGCTTGGGTAAGCTGGGCAATACAATTTTCCAGGCCCATGAGATTCGTTTGAATCTCAGCCAACCCTGGTTTGTACCTGCCGGAACACTCAATCAGTTACGTCGTGATGCGGTTGTCCAGCTGGAGGCGGTTCGTCAGCAAGCGTGGCAACGGCCACTGCGTAAGGAAGTGCAAGCACCCTTGCCAGCTTATCCGGAGGAGTCGCTGACATACCTGGCCAATGTCTACAATGAAAAGGCCCGGACATTTTACGCCAAGCATGGTGTGAAGCTGATTGATGCAGCTTACGAATCACATGAAGAGGCCGATGATGTCAGCTTAATGATTACCAAACATTGCCTTCGGTTCTCATTCAATCTGTGTCCTAAACAGGCCAAGGGTGTGAAGGGGGTACAGGGTCAGGTGAAGGCGGAGCCGATGACGTTGATCAATGGTAACGAACGCCTGACACTACGGTTTGATTGCAAACCCTGTGAGATGCATGTGGTTGGCAAGATGAAAAAGCACATTCTGAATTCTCCCCCACCATCCTCTATTCCGGCAGTCCCGATGACATTTTATCGTAAGCGGCCCACAGCAACTTAAATGTTGAGCTTGTGAGTGTTTCACGTGAAACCTCATCTGCAGGAATCAGATTGGTAACAAAATCGGAGTCAAGGTGACCCTTGAACAGATACTTGAACAGAGCCACGCTTGGGCTGAACTGAATGGTTGGCAATGGGCATTCCTGGCGTTTTTGCTGTTGCTTGCCATGCCCTTGCCTGAGAGACGTTGGAAAGGAACCAGAAAGCTAGCGATTGGGCTGGTGATTTTGGGTTGTACCAGTTCAATCTGGCCGGATCTGATCGGTGTATTGATATTGGTCCAGCGCTGGCTTGATGTGATATTCCTGGTGGGTTGCGCACTAGTCGTATTCCTTGCGTGGCAAACCATTAAACAGCCCGAACCGGACTCACAACGTAGGACGTTGCCTATGGTCAAGCCAGAGAAGCCGGATATGTCGGTCAATGCTGAAACGGCCAGAGCCGAGGCAGTAAGTGATGCTATGAACCGGCCGGATGCAGAAGACGGCAGTGACAAGTACACCCGAGAATGATCGACACCGAACTATATAGATTAGATCGTTTTCCTGTTCTCAGTGAAGTGGGCAGGGCCATGTTGGCTAGGCTGCGTTTTCACACACATGCACCGATTTATCGAAATTACAGCGGACATCGATTGCTCCCGGAAGAACTGCCAGGACTGCATCAACATTCCTTGAAGGTGGCCAAGGCCATTATTCCATTCTGTGAGGAAGAAGCTGATTGGTTGCTGGCCTGGCTTGCAAAGGTGCTACGAACAGTACCGGCGTATCGCAAGTATGATGTGGTAGATCCAGCGATATTGAACTCGATTCCTACCATTTCACGGCAGGATTTGAGTGAGTGTATTACGCAATATGTGCCAGATGACCAACCTTTGGCTCGGCTGATTTGTTTCACCACCAGCGGTACTTCCGGACACCCTCTCCGTGTACCTTCTCACCCAGTCGTCACAGCTCGTTACCTGGCTTACCATCAACGGGCCTTGCACCGTATTGGCGTGTCCCTACAGGCGGGGGCCGGTCAGGTAGGCGTGGTGCTGGCGGGCTATCAGCAGCGTTGTTTTACCTATGTGTCGGTGAATCCATTGATGCAAGAGTGTGGCCTGACAAAAATCAATTTATGGCCGGATGAGTGGCATGAGCCCTCACATCGCAAAACCTATCTGGATGATTTGGCGCCCGAGTTGGTCACGGGTGACCCGATATCATTGTCCGAGTTGGCAAGATTAGGGCTGACGCATGCACCGAAAGCTGTGCTGTCGACTTCCATGACGTTGTTACCTGGAATGCGGGTGGCGTTGGAAAGCGCATTGCGCGCACCTGTGCTGGATATCTATTCAATGAACGAGGTGGGTCCGATTGCAGTATTCGATCCGGCGCTGAATGGGCATGTGCTGTTGCAGCCTGAGCTGTTAGTGGAAATTCTGGATAAAGAGGGGCGACATTGTGCTGCTGGTGAGATTGGAGAGATTACAGTGACGGGGGGATTCAACCCTTATTTGCCGTTATTACGTTATCGTACAGGTGACTATGCTGCGCTGGACCAAGTGGATGGCATTCCTGTTTTACGTGATTTGCAAGGGCGTCCCCCGGTACGTTTTCGTCACCCTGATGGGCATTGGTTGAACAACATTGAAGTAACGCACGCATTGAAAGCCTGTCGGTTGCGGCAGTATGCATTACATCAAACAGCGGACGGTGCTTTGCAACTACGTATTCGCATGCCCGCAGATGACCCGCAACCCCCACTGGAGGCATTGCGACAGTTGTTTGGGGTGTCGGCACAGATTTCCATCTGGCCATTACTAGCGGCAGACAAAGTTGTGCAATATACCAGCGATTTGCCGGGCCATGACGGTCGCAACTGCAATTGAGTATTTAAAGCCCAGCCCATGAAAATGGGGCTAAGCACTGGCGAATCAAATGAAATAAGGAAGTGGATCAAGATGGAATTGAAGTTGGATGCGCTGGAAACGTTTATTCGTGATGCAGTGGCTCGAATTCTGCGGCAGCCCGAACCCCAAGCATTGATGGAATGGGTGGTATCGCAAGGGCAATCACAGCTGAATCAAATCTTCAATCGGGAAGGGGCTGAACCTATTGACCCGCGTTTGTGCATAGTGCTGGCACGGCAGATCTGGAATGCGACGCCGTTACCGGAACATGATTACCGCCCGAGTAAACTAATCAAACCGGAACGAAATACAGTGTGTTTTTGCGGCTCAGGCAACAAATACAAACAATGCTGTGCATTGGTTGAAAGCCAGTTGCCTAAGCAACTGATCCCGGACCTGATGCCATATGTGTTGGAACAAGTGCCAAAAACACATCTTCAGAGATTACCGTTTGCCCGCATGGACTTGGAGGTGCTGGCTGGTGTGGCTGCGAAGTGGGCCGAAGTGGGTAATCACGGACGCGTACTCACCCTGTTGGAACCATTGTTTAAGCAGGAAGTACTGCTGGACGAGCGGGCCGAATGGGCATTTGAAGTACTGATGGATAGCTACCTGGTGCTGAACAAGCCCAAGAAGCGTACTCAGTTGCTAGTGCAAATGCAGAACAGTAGTAACAAATTTTTGCGGGCTGTGGCTTGGCAACGCCTTGCTACCATTCATGCCGACAATGGGGACCATGAGCAGGCCATGATGGCATTTGGCCAAGCCAAGCAATTGACACCAGATCACCCAGCCCTGGGGCCGTTGGAGGTGACATTGTGGCTGGCACAACGCAATCTGGAACGCGCAGTTGAACGGGCGACATTCTGGCGTAATCGCTATCGTAAGCTAGATATGCATCTCTACGAACAGCCTTTGGTATTCCTGGAGCAGGTGATCGCTGACCCACAAGCAGTACAGCAGGAAATGGGTATGCCCAGTGACGACGACAACACCTGGCTCCAGCCACTGAGCGAATGGCTGGGGCAGCTGCCCCAGCCGACCATGCGCTATACGTTGAAAAGTTTGGCTGAAGGTGGAGTGATGTTGCAGCCTTCGATGGAAATGGCCCAACTGGAGGCTGACTGGGAGGCATTATTGTTGGACATCCAGGATAAGACCACTGATCAGGAACAGGCGCTGTGGGATGTCCTGGCGCAACGCAATCGTTGGCTGGCGTGGCTGCAGGTCAACCTCTCCGCGTTGGACAGCTTCGTTGTATTGGATCAGCTCTATTTCTTGGCAACGGTGTTGGATGAAGAAGGTGACGAATCAGCACAGGTAGTCATTGCACAGCTGATTCAGCGTATTGATGTACTGGCTTCAATCATGCTGGAACAGCTACACAGCAAGCAATGCAACCTGCCTTGGCAATCACTGCAAAATCGCCCATTGCTGCGCATGCTGGGGGTGTTGGCGTTATGGCATGCTGGTACACAGCAGATCGAGCGGCTGGAGCGGTTGGTATTTGAGCTGAATCCTACTGACGAACAAGTATTACGGTTGCATTTGAGCCATGCCTACCTATTGCAACAGCAGCCGGCGCAGGCGTTGTCTCTGGCCGAGCATTTTGCAGATGATGTGGCTGAAATGCGTTATAACCATGCACTGGCTTTGTATCAGCTTGATCGGCAGGTTGCCGCTGCTGCGCAATTGGCCGTTGCGATACAACTTGGCCCTGATATTGCGGCCAATCTGGTACGAACTCAAGTAAGACGCCTGCCAATCGATTGTGCAACAGATAGTGCTGAATATGATGCTTGGCAATACCGCGACCGTTATCTTGCAATGTGGAAAGTGAGTGGCGCTTTGTCCTGGTTGAAACAACGGGTAAAGGTTTCGTGAAGCCTGCAACGCAAATGGAAACGGTTTGCAGGCCTGGCTGTGGCGCTTGCTGTATCGCACCGTCTATTTCCAGTGTGATTCCTGGGATGTCTGGCGGAAAGCCGGCGGGGGCGCGCTGTGTGCAATTGACAGTGGATAATCGTTGCCAGCTGTTTGAAAGCCCGTGCCGACCAGCAGTATGTGGGGGATTAAAACCTTCACTGGAAATGTGTGGAAATGATCGAGAACATGCGATGAGATGGTTGCTCAAGCTTGAGCAGGATACGACATCAACCTAAACAGGATTGCCGTGTTTGGATGTTTCATGGGATAGGTGCCGGAAAACCCATGCAGGCTGGGGGAGTCTTATTTCGATCAGCCGCATGGGCACGACAACAAAAAACGGGCCCGATGAGGTGCCCGTTTTTTTCTACCGGTTTGTGGGGTTAAACATGTTCAACCCGACTCAAGGCAGATTACTGCGCGCGCTTGCGGCGAACGGCAAAGCCGATCACGCCCAGGCCAGCCAGCATCATCAGGTATTCGGAAGGTTCCGGTACCGGATTTGCATTCAGGCTGAGGCCATAACCGCCACCAAACAGGCCGCTGAGGATGCCGCTAACATTCAAACGGTATTGACCCGCTTCCAGAACGCCGGAAGAGAATGAACCGGACAGAACGCCGGAACCGGACAGGGAAGTGCCCAGGTTCATGGCGGTCCAGCTACCGTTAACCAGCTTGTACAGGTTGCCGCTCAGTGCATCCAGATTCAGGATGGTGGGCAGGCCAGCTGCACTGATTTCGGACAGCGTTGCGTTCAGTTTGAACTTGTCGCCAACCGAAAACTTGAAGGTGTCGGCGAAAGTGTCATCACCACCGATACCAGGCTTGACAACTACATCGGTAAACTTGGTCAGCTCGCCTACGTTGTAGGTGGCCGCGCTAGCTACGCCAGATACGAGCACCAAGCTGGTAGCCAGGGCTGCACCGGTCAGGGTTTTTTTCAACAGTTGCATTGGGAAACTCCTTTCTAATTGGGTATGACTCCCAATGCGAATTATGCACATGGATTTGTGCTTTGCGTCAATAACATGACATTGCGGTAATATTTAAAAATTTATTAAATTTTGAATTTCCTTAATGATATCGGGTAGATGTATCAATTAATACCATTCGTCATGCCGTTCGTCGGCTGTTTAAACAAATGGTCGCTTGCTAGGCTGACAGGAACCTGGACGGGTCTATCCCCCATTTGCCAGGGTTTTCATGACTAACGATTTTATCTGCCCCACCTTTACCCATTACCTTAGACAGATCAACCTCTTGAGGTGGGATATATGTATTCGACTTTGAGCTGAAAAACACTTTTACTTTGGGCGATACCAGATCGCCTTCATTTTGTTCGGTGACGACACCAAGACGACCGCTTGCCAGTAATACCAGTGTGCCGACCGGATAGATACCGACACATCGCATGAAGGCCTGTACTAACTGCGGTTCGAAATGATGTTTGCTCCATTCGTAAAGTTTGCGTAGCGCGTCGGTGGCTGTCATGCCTTTGTGATAACAACGGTCAGCAGTAATTGCGTCATAGACATCAACAATTGCCGCCATTTTAGCCAATGTACTGATATTGTCCTTAGCCAGCTTGTCGGGATAACCACTCCCATCCACTCGTTCATGATGATGAAGCGTAATGTCGAGCGGAATGTTCCCCACGCCAGGTGTTTTGCTCAGGATGTCAAAACCATCTTTGGGATGGCGTTTGATGATCTCGAATTCCTGATCTGTAAGTCTGCCAGGTTTGTTCAGAACATGATCCGGGACCAGTGCCTTGCCAGTGTCATGTAGCAGGCCACCTAAACCTGCTTGGCGCGTCTGTTCGGCATCCATGCCTGTTGAGCGGCAAAAAGCCACCATCAGCGTGCAAACACTGACGGAATGCAAAAAGGTGTAATCGTCTTTGTTCTTGATATGCATCAGACCGATCAATGCCCCGGCATTACGCAGAATGGATTCGGTGATGTTGGTCACCATGGGCTCGACCTGTTCGAGCTGGATTGCTTTTCCAAGCCGAGCATCCTGCATTACGTTGCGTACCAGCGAGGTCGCCTGATCCTTGATTTGTTTGGCGCGCTTCAGTTCTTCATTGATACCAACCTTGATCACAACGGGTTCCGAGCGGGTGGCAATTTCTATCATTTCCTGTTGCAGGGTAGATTCGACCTCTTTCTGGGTTGGGGCATCGCTGACATCAAGGCCACGATCGGTGTCGATGTAAACATCGTGAATCCCGGCAGTAATGATCTTTTCAATCTCGTCATCTGTACTGAGTTTGAAGCGGCTGCGTACAAACGGATGGGACATCCAGTCACAACTTAGATCGTGAATATACATGCCAACCTTGAGCTGACTGGCATCAATTTTCTTGATCATGGGATACCTCATGCGGTTTGCTTTTGGGCTGCTTCCTGAATGTAACTATAAGTTAAGACTTGGGCCGCCTGCTGCAAGTCGAGCCTTGTATACGTTCTGACGAACTTGTGCAGGTTTTCGCCGCCAACTAAAACGATAGGGTGTCGCACTGCAACAATCCGATTTGAATTTCACGTCCTGACTTCGCAGGTTCGTCAAGCTAATTGGCAAGGGAGGAGATGTGGCTCTCAAGCACCGTTTTTGGCTGATTGCCGCTGTGTTTGCATCCTTGGCCGCTACATTGGGTGGATGGCTTGGGGGGTGGGGCATTCTGATGGCGGTTCCGTTGATAACGGCACTGGCCTATCTCTCCACCCGGTGGGTGGTGGCGGCCCCAATTGCCGCAGATGCCATACAACGTGCGTCCTATACCTCTAGATCAACAGGTATGGATGAATTAGCCCAGAAGCTGGGCCTGTTAGGTCAGAACTGCGTACGCCAGGGGGAAATGGCAGAACAGCATCTGGAAAGGCTGGCATCCTTGATCAATGATGCAGGCAGTCAATTGATCGCGCTATTCAACCAGATGAACCTGGTATCAAATCAACAGCAGCAACTGACAACTGATCTGTTGGCTACGAATGATCGAACCAGAGTACTCAGGTCAAATTCGGAAGAAGGAGAGCCCATCAATTTCTCGGCATTTTTGACCGAAGTATCAGAGACCTTGCAGGCCTTTGTGAAACAGATCACCGAGACCGCCAAAATGGCCGTCAATCTGGTGGACCAGATGGATGATATCTGGCGAATGGTGGATCAAGTTGGCGGCATTCTTGGTGAAATCGAAGGGATTGCGAAGCAGACCAACTTTCTTGCTTTGAATGCAGCCATCGAGGCTGCCCGGGCTGGTGAAGCAGGGCGTGGTTTTGTGGTGGTGGCCGATGAGGTCCGGAACCTTTCGCTGCGCACTGCTGAATTCAGCCGACAGATTCGCGAACAAATGGACAATATGCACGGTGCAGTCAGCAAAGCTCAAACCTCCATGACGACTATTGCATCCAGCGATATGACTGGGTCGTTACGTTCGCAGCAGCGCGTGGTTTACATGATGGAGGTTATCCGCAGCATCAATGAGCAAAATGATGTGATGGCACGTGAGCTGTCGGCGACGACAGCACAGTTTGACCAGTTGGTGGGCCGTGCAGTAACCAATTTACAGTTCCAGGACCTGGCAGGCCAGTTGTTAGGCCATGTTCAGGTACATGTCGAGCACCTGATTGAGCCTGTTAGGCAACTGCAGTCCGTACCTGGCATGTCAGCAGATGAGGCTATTACATGCGTAGAACAAGCAGCTCAGTTGGCAGCCGATAAACATGTTGAACTCAGTACCACAAAGAAATCGCCGGTAACCCAGTCCAGTATGGATACCGGCAGTGTGGAGTTGTTTTGAACCCCGTTGATTGACGAGATACAGCCTGATCATGAACAAACGCATACTGACCGTTGATGATTCTGCCTCGATCCGACAAATGGTGATCTTTTCACTGAAATCGGTAGGTTATGACGTGGTGGATGCCGTAGATGGAACCGATGGGTTGAGCAAGGCGAAAGGTAGCCATTTCGATCTGGTATTGACCGATCAGAATATGCCGAAAATGGATGGTTTGACGTTGATTAAAACCCTACGCGGCTTGCCAGAGTATCGGACCACACCGATTTTGATGCTGACGACGGAATCCAGTGATCACATCAAAGCGCAAGGCCGTGCTGCGGGTGCAACCGGTTGGATAGTCAAACCATTCGACCCGCAGAAGTTGATTGATATTGTCAAACGTGTGATTGGTTAGCCGTTGGTCGAATCATGAGCATCGATCTCAGCCAGTTTCATCAGGTTTTTTTCGAGGAATCGGCAGAACATCTGGACACGATGGAACAGTTACTGGTGGCCATCAATCCGATGGAACCGATACCTGATGACTTGCACTCCATTTTTCGAGCGGCACACTCTATCAAAGGGGGAAGCGGTACCTTTGGTTTTACCGATTTGGCGGATGTAACCCATATTCTGGAAAATCAGCTGGATCGTCTTCGCCATGGCAAGGCCAAGTTGTCTGCTCATTTGGTGGATGTGTTCCTGCGTGCAGTGGATGTATTGCGACAAATGCTGGATTGTCATAAAGCCGGTGATGAGCCTGATGTAACTCAGCAGCAGGCCATTTGTGGCGAATTGCATGCACTGGACGTGGGAGCGCAGGATGTGCGGGCGACGTCGTCACCAACTGAACCGCTCTTACAGGACGATGCGCTTTCTGCGCATACCTACCGGATCACGCTGCAGAATCTCCCTGAAGCGGGCTTTGTTCTGTTGGCCAAACAATGGCCTGAACATGGCACTTTGGTGACATCCGGATTTTCATTGGAAGCATCCCAATTTGAATTGACCAGTCATCTGTCGCGTGACGAGTTGTATGACTTGCTGGAATTTCTGAGCGATCCCAGTCAGATCAGCGTTGAAGATATCACCGACGACATCGACGGCAAGCCTGGTACGTTGGATGCGGATGGCTTCGGCCTGTTTCTGAATAGCCCGGGTATGTTGCAGCCCAACGAACCTGAGCCAGGCATGGTGGAGGAGGGCGATGGTTTTGGCTTGTTCGTGGATGTAAGTGAAAAACCTGCCTCAGACCTTGCTGGTGTAGTGGCGCATGAGGAGGACGGTTTTGGCTTGTTCGTACCACAATTGAACCCAGCTCCCGCGGCTGTTAGCTCGGTGGTACACGAGGAGAATGGTTTTGGCCTATTTGCGCCGCTTGAGACCGCTGTCGCTGTCACGGCAGTTGGTACCACATCGGTGACAGGCAAGCCCAGAACGGCTGCTCCGGCAGCAAAAAGCGCAAGCGGTGGTGGCGATGCATCAATCCGTGTCAGTGTGGAGAAAGTCGACCAATTGATCGATTTGACGGGGGAGCTGGTGATTACACAAGCCATGCTGGCTCAGACTGCCAATACCTGTGGCCTGACTATGTCGGAGACGATGCAGGAAGCACTGGTCTTGTTGGAACGCAATCTGCGTGATCTACAAGAAGCGGTGATGTCCATCCGTATGCTACCAATGAGTTTCGTATTCAGCCGCTTTCCGCGCATGGTTCGGGACGTGGCTTCCAAGTTGGGTAAACAGGTTGAATTGAAACTGGTTGGAGAAAGCACGGAGCTTGACAAAGGATTGATTGAGCGTGTTGCCGATCCCTTGACGCACTTGGTGCGTAACAGCGTAGACCATGGCATTGAAACGCCACAGGTTCGCAGCGCGCAGGGCAAACCTGAAAAAGGCGTGATTACATTATCCGCCGCCCATCAAGGCGGCAATGTGGTGATTTCCGTGGCGGACGATGGCCAGGGATTACGTCGTGACAAGATTCTGGCCAAGGCCAAGGAAAAGAATCTAGCCGTACACGATGGCATGAGTGATACCGACGTATGGCAACTGATTTTTGCGCCGGGTTTTTCGACAGCTGACCAAGTGACTGATATTTCCGGCCGTGGCGTGGGCATGGACGTGGTCAAGCGCAATGTGGAGGGAATGGGGGGGCGAATCGACATTGTATCCACGGCCGGCAAAGGGTCTGTCATTACCATCCGTCTACCGTTGACGTTGGCCATCCTGGATGGAATGTCGGTCGCAGTAGGCGACGAGGTGTATATCTTGCCGATTGGCTTCATTATCGAATCACTACAACCGAAAGCAGACGACGTTCGTACCATGGTAGGCAAAGGGCGGGTACTGAATGTGCGGAATGAATATCTGCCGCTGGTATGCTTGCATGAAGTGTTTCACGTGGAACCAAAGTTCCCTGAACCGCAAGATGCTCTGTTGATCGTGGTGGAAGCTGATGGCGTCAAGATCACCTTACAGGTGGATGCATTGCTGGGTCAGCACCAAGTAGTCATTAAGAGTCTGGAAACCAACTATCGTCGGGTGCCTGGGGTGTCGGGTGCCACCATTATGGGAGATGGTCGTGTTGCGTTGATCCTTGATGTGGCTGCAATCGTGCGCTTGTCCCAAAGCTGACGAACCAAATGGAGGACTGCTGTGGACGATGATTTGCGAGCAACCAGTACCGCCAACGAATTCCTGACTTTCAGTCTGGGCAACGAAGAATATGCTGTCGATATTCTTAAGGTTCAGGAAATTCGTGGCTATGACAAAGTCACTCAAATTGCCAACAGCCCAGCGTTCATCAAAGGGGTCATCAACCTGCGTGGTTCCATCGTCCCTATTGTGGATCTGCGAATCAAATTTGGCATCAGCGAGCCCATCTACGACCAGTTCACGGTCGTCATCATCTTGAATATTGCCCAGCGAGTTGTGGGCGTGGTGGTGGATTCCGTATCGGATGTGGTGTCACTGCAAAATGACCAGATACGTTCCGCACCAGACTTTGGGGCAGTGCTGGATACGCGTTATATCGTTGGTCTGTGCACAATTGAAGATCGCATGATCATCGTGACGGATATTGAACAATTGATGTCCAGCGAAGACATGGGGCTAATCGAGTCGGTAGCGGTCTGAGACACCTTCTGAATTCAACCCCATTCACGACAACCCGTAGTTCAACCTGACCAACGTTGCAGTCTGACCAAATGATGTCCCCTTGGGAAGGTGGTAGACATGTCATTCCTCCGCAGATTTTTTGCAGGTGAACCGCAGCAAGTAAGACCGGATGATGAAGATTTTGTCCTGGAGTTGAAGGGGCAAATCGCTGCCATCAACAAGTCGCAAGCGGTCATCGAATACTCGCTTGATGGTCACATTCTGACTGCCAATGATAACTTTTTGCGATTGATGGGATATAGCCTGGATGAGATCCGCGGACAGCATCACAGTATCTTTGTCGATCCAGCCTATCGCAATAGCCCAGAGTACCGTTCCCTTTGGGATAAACTGGGTCATGGAAATGTCGATTCTGGACAGTACAAGCGCGTAGCCAAGGGGGGACGAGAGATCTGGATTCAGGCTTCCTACAACCCGATTTTCGATGCTCACGGCCGTCCCAGCAAAGTGGTGAAGTTTGCAACGGATATCACCAAAGAGAAAATGCAAGCGGCTGATTTTGCGGGCCAATTGTCAGCTATCAGTAAATCACAGGCGATTGTCGAATTCACACTCGATGGTCGCATCCTGCATGCCAACGATAACTTCCTGAACGTACTTGGCTATACGTTGAATGAAGTAAAAGGACAGCATCACAGTATTTTTGTCGACTCAGGTTATCGCAACAGCAAGGAATATCGAGCGTTTTGGGAAAAGCTGGGGCGCGGCGAATATGATGCCGGCCAATATAGGCGCCTTGCCAAAGGTGGTCGAGAGATCTGGATCCAAGCTTCTTACAACCCTATTTTTGATGTAGGTGGTAAGCCGTTCAAGGTAGTCAAATATGCAACGGATGTTACCGCTCAGGTACAGGCCAGCAAGAAATTGCAGGAAGCGGTCGACGAAACCCTGGAAG
The DNA here is from genome assembly GCF_005503445.1 of Chitinivorax sp. B. Classification (NCBI taxonomy): domain Bacteria; kingdom Pseudomonadati; phylum Pseudomonadota; class Betaproteobacteria; genus Chitinivorax; species Chitinivorax sp. B. The sequence goes on from NZ_SCOH01000022.1 coordinate 93,460, forward strand.
TTGTTTCAATGGTGGCGGCAGGGGATCTTACCCAGCATATTTCACCGACAGGTAAGGACGGTGCTATTGCAAAGCTTTGCGAGGGAATTAACAGCTTGGTTGACCAGCTTCGCGAGACAGTTTCACGTATCAAGCAAACGGTAGACGCCATCAATGTGGCATCCGGTGAGATTGCATCCGGTAACACCGACCTGTCCCAACGCACGGAAGAACAAGCGGCCAGCCTGGAAGAAACCGCGGCCAGCATGGAGCAATTGACCGGGACCGTGAAACAGAACGCAGAAAATGCCCGTCAGGCCAGTCAACTGGCCAAGGGAGCAGCAGAGATTGCAGAAAAAGGCGGTCGAGTAGTGGCAGGGGTTGTCACGACCATGGGCAACATCGCGGACAGCTCGAAAAAGATAGC